>WJIX01000113.1 GCA_014730075.1 bacterium
ATCCATGAGAGTGCCCGATTCGCTGCTCACCAAGAAGGAGCCCTTCGATCTGGTTCTGGATGAGTATCATCCGGTCAAGGGCGGTGATATAGCAAATGAGGATATACTGATTCATTATCCTCCCACCCAGCTGTATGAATTCATCTCGGGCAAGATGTTCGGTATCGCCTTCAAAAGCTATAAGGAGATCGAGGAGAAGATAGGCCGTCCTTCAGATGGGCGGGTTGTATGCATCGGGGCGAAGGATATGGATGAATACAAGCTGCTTACCAGGAAGGACTGGTGGTATTACGGTACCATAAAGGGGGATACCATCTATTTTGAGCCCTACCATGTAATGCTCAAGAGGTTTGATAGGGTGAGCGATCAGAATATTGCACAGATCGGGTTCAGGCAGAAATTCGCCCAGATGGCCCTGGACCGAAAATCTGGAGGGAATATCCCGACCTGGCTTAAGGAATCGATGGCATCCTATTACGCTGATGAAGGTTATGTGCTGAAAGCCCAGGCGGCCCAGTGGAGGGATGAATATTACGACTTCAGGGTTACCGCCGAAGAGCTCAACCAGTACCTGGAGGACGCCCAGAATATGGGGCTTACCAGGGTATCGTTCTACATCGCCTACCAGATGTTCGAAAACCTGATGGAGATCTCCTCGGAGAGCCGGATCCTTGAATTCGTTGAGAAGCTGGGTAAAGGGTATTCCCTGGATCAGGCATCCACGGAGGTGTTCGGGTTCGATTATGATACCATGATTTCAAAGATCAGTGATTACGAAGCTGTTCCGCCCGAAGACTGGAAAGGATAGAAACTCTGAATAAAGAAAATAATGGAATAAGGGTAAGATTTGCCCCCAGCCCTACCGGCCATCTTCATGTGGGGGGAGCGCGTACCGCTCTTTACAACTATCTCTATGCAAGAAGAACAGGGGGAAAGTTCATACTGAGGATAGAGGATACCGATGCTGAACGTTCCACCGAGGAATCGTACAGGGGTATAGTGCGGGGTTTGAAGTGGCTGGGGCTTGATTGGGATGAGGGGCCCGGGGTGGATGGGGATTACGGTCCCTATCTTCAGTCCGGAAGAACTGTTCTCTACCGGAATGAAGTACAGAAACTCCTGGACAGCGGTAATGCCTATTACTGCTTCTGTTCCCCGGAGAGGCTTGAAGAACTCAAGATGGAGATGAAGCAGAAATCACTTCCCCCTAAATACGATGGCAAGTGCAGGGACCTTCCGGGAGCTGAGGTTTTAAATCGTATCGATCAGGGGGAGCCTCACGTAATCAGGTTCAGGATGCCACTTCAGGGTGATGTTTTCTTCAGAGATGTAGTGAGGGGAGAATTCAGCTTCGATAACAGCACCCTGGATGATTTTGTGCTGATAAAATCAGATGGCAAGCCGACCTACAATTTTGCGGTGGTGGTGGATGATTCCCACATGAGGATAACTCATGTAATCAGGGGAGATGATCACCTCTCCAATACTCCCAGGCAGGTTCATCTCTACAATGCTCTTGATTACAGGATGCCCAAGTTCGCGCACCTTCCCATGATCCTGGGAGATGACCGTTCGAGGCTGAGCAAGCGCCATGGCGCCACTTCGGTTGATTATTACAGGGAAAGATACTATCTGCCGGACGGATTTATCAATTATCTGGCCCTTCTGGGGTGGTCCTACGACAGCAAGAGAGAACTCTTCCCCAGGAAGGCCCTGATCAAGAATTTCTCGCTGAAGCGGGTTTCCAGTAATCCGGCGGTTTTCGACAACGACAAGATGGAGTGGATAAATGCCGAGCACCTGAAGCAGGTTCCACTTATCAGAAAGACCGAACTGGTCAAGAATGTCCTCAAGGATGAGGGACTGATCCCCGCTGAGTTCAGCGTTGATATAGATAAACCGGTGGAGCTGGAGATAGTGCCGGATAAGAAGGGATCACGGGGTAGCGATTTGCCGGAGGAGCCGGTGGCAATAAATCCAGAATTCAAGAGGCTTGCCATGATTATCAATGTAATGGGCAACCGTTTGAAACTGCTCAAGGATGCGCCTGAACTGATAGGCTATTTCTATACTGATGATTACCGGGTGGATGAAGAGGCGGTCAGAATGCACCTTATGAGAAGCGAGGTCCCCGGACGGCTGCAGGAGCTGGCTGGCAGGTATGAGAACCTGAAATATTTTGACCGGGAATCGGTAGAGAAATCGCTCAGGGACCTGGCATTCGAGCTGGAAGTGGCCGCCGGAGAGCTTATTCATCCCTGCAGGGTGGCTCTGACCGGAAAGAGGGTTTCGCCCGATATATTCTGGGTGGTAATTCTTCTGGGGAAGAAAAAGTGTGTTGAGAGGTTGCGTAAAGCGGCCGAACTGTATAAGAACAACACAATTCTGTAAATGTGCTGTTGATTTTTCATATGAATTGTTATATTTTCTCCAATACAAAATGGAGAGTCGTCTAATGGCAGGACAGCTGACTCTGGATCAGCCGGTGGAGGTTCGAATCCTCCCTCTCCAGCCATTCGTTTATATGGCCCCTTAGTCTAGTGGTTTAGGACGCAAGATTCTCAGTCTTGAATCAGGGGTTCGACTCCCCTAGGGGCTACCATATAACTAAGCCCGGGATGATTATTCGTTCCGGGCTGTTCTTTTTCCCGATGGTCCATTCCGTTATAACCGCGGGCAGCTCCTCAGTTCAAAGATGCTCTGGACCCAGAGCTATGTTTGAGTTATTGTTATTCCGTGTATTTCAGGTGGAAAAAGGAGTTAATGTAATGAGATTCATAAAGGTTTTGAGCTGTTTTATCCCATTTCTCATGATCTGGATTTCCTATGCCCCTGCGGCGGTGTATCCCGGCGCAAGAGCCCCTGGCTTCGAGCTTCCGGTTATCCAGGGAGGTGGAATATTCAAAGAGGGAGAATTTTTCAATGCGGAGAGCATATTCAACCGCCACAGTATCAGCTTTCTGGTTCTGTGGGACAGCGGGTGCCCTCATTGCGTGGAATCACTGGCTGGGTGTGAACAGTTCAACAGGAGCCTGGGGGGGGGAAAGATCGGGATTACAGGTATAAGCAGCGGAAGATCCAGAATGAAAGTAATGGAGGGAATAGAGCTATCCGGAGTTTCTTTCCCACAGCTTTACGACCAGGACGGTGCGGTTGCCAGCGATTACTCCGGAATCGCTGGGGGTTTTTCCATTTTCGCGGTGGACCGGAATGGAATAGTCCTGGACAGGGCCCTGGAGCCCGGCCTTGAGACAGAATCGGTGATGATGGGAATGTATACCGCCGCGGTGAGCGGATTCGAGGATAATACGGCGGAACCAGCTGGAGGGTATTACCGCGCGCCGGGGATGGCCGGAGGGCCGATGACAGATTTTAACTTCAGCGGAGATGTCAGGATCCGGTTTCTTTCGGCTGATCTTCAGGGTGAGGGCGCGCTGGGCCCTTACGGAGAGGAGATTCAGGCGGGAAATGAACTGCTACGGAGGATAAATCTCAGGATCTCAAGAAGTATCGGAAGGTATATAACCGCCGGCGGACTTCTCAGAATCAGCAATGAGGATCCCGAGGTACTGGAATATGGGCCTGAATATTTCGACAACGAATGGGGGAGCGTGTTCGCCCGTTATTCCAGAAGCGGTTTTTCACTGAGGGCAGGGTACTACCCGGTCTACATGACACCGCTTACCATGATGAGATGGGATTGGAACGACAACCCGAAAACAGGAGGAAGCAGCGGATGTGCCTCCTGCGGCGCGGGAAGCAGCGGCCTCTTTTTCAGGACACTGGAGGAGCTGGGGCCGGAGCTTATCTTCGAGGGAGGAAAGTTCTCCTACCAGAGCAACAGGGCCGAGCTGGATATCTTCTACGGGATACCGAGAAGGGCAAGAGACCTGGATCCATACGAGGCCCTCTACGGCGGCACAGAGGCCGCATATTCGCTGGAAACTTACGGGCTGTCATTCCGGCTTCAGGGGGAAGGGAGTTTTCCCTGGAAGCTGGGCTTTCACTTCGCCGGAAGCAGGGAGGATGAGCGGACCGTTGATACAGATCCTTATGGCCATCCCTTCAGGAAGTATGATTCGCAGATCTATTCAGTTACAGCGAAGCTTCCGATTACCGGAGCGGTAAGTGTGGGCGGCGAATTCGTGCCGCTGAGCAGGACCGAGGGGGATAACCTGGGATTGGACTACCGGG
>WJIX01000114.1 GCA_014730075.1 bacterium
ATATTGAGAGCACCAATCCATGTGGCGAACAGCCTCTGCTTCCCTATGAATCATGTAACCTCGGATCAATAAATCTCTCCCATATGCTCAAGACCGAGGAGGGGAAGAAAAAGATAGACTTTGAGAAACTTGGATCGGTGGTCTCCAAGGCGGTCCGTTTCCTGGATGATGTAATAGACGTGAACCGTTACCCCATCAAGCAGATCCGTGATATGACCCTTTCCAACCGTAAGATAGGGCTGGGAGTGATGGGATTCGCCGACATGCTGATAGAGCTGGAGATAGGGTATGACTCGGAGGAAGCCCTGGAGGTGGCAGAGGAGGTAATGGGTTTTATACAGAGAGAGGCAAGAAAAACCAGTATTGAGCTTGCAGCCGAGAGGGGTCCCTTCCCCAATTTCAAGGGTTCCGTCTATGACCGGCCCGAAGATGAATCTCCAGAGAGCCATAGATTCCCATCCGCCGAAATAAGAAATGCCACCGTGACCACCATAGCGCCAACCGGGACGGTCAGCATTATTGCCGGTTGCTCCAGTGGGGTTGAACCTGTTTTCGGGATTGTATTCAAGAGAAACGTTATGGATAATGACGAACTCCTGGAGATAAACCCTTACTTCGAGACTGTGGCCAGGACAGAAGGGTTTTTCAGCGAGGAGCTGATGAACAAAATAGCCGACAGGGGTTCGGTGCGCGGCATGGATGAGGTGCCCGAGAAATGGCAGAAGGTCTTTGTTACAGCTCACGACATAACTCCCGAATGGCATATAAGAATTCAGGGAGCCTTCCAGAAGTATACGGATAACGCGGTATCCAAAACCGTTAATTTCGCCAACTCCGCCACCAGGGAAGATGTCAGGGAGGCCTATATCCAGGCATACAGGCTGAGGTGCAAGGGAGTGACCATATACCGGGACGGCAGCAGGCAGGAACAGGTCCTGAACATCGGTGAGGTCAACCGGGAGAAGGCCCGGCAGAGAAGGGAAAAGGGCGAGCTGATAGGCCCCAGGCCCAGGCCTGAAGTGACAGTGGGCAAGACCTGGAAGATGACCACCGGGTGCGGGAATCTCTATGTTACCATCAACCGCGATGAATACGGCGCTTTCGAGGCATTCTCCCAGATGGGAAAGGCTGGAGGATGCTCCGCTTCCCAGTCTGAGGCGATCAGCAGGCTGATATCTCTTGCCCTGAGGGCGGGGATAGATCCCAAGGAGATCGTGAAGCAGCTCCGGGGTATCCGGTGCCCCAACCCGGGATGGGAAAATGACGGAATGATTCTCTCCTGCAGTGACGCCATCGCCAAGGCTATCGAAAAGGATATCCAGGCCTCCGGGGGTGGAGAGACCCGGCAGGAACAGGAGGAGAAGGAACCGGCTGGCCTGCTGGCGCATGTTTCCGGTTTCTGTCCCGAGTGCGGAGGAATGCTGGAGCCTGAAAGCGGCTGCGCTGTATGCCGCCAGTGTGGATACTCCAAATGTGGCTGATAACAGGCCGTATTCATTTCCGGGACGTATAATATGAGTAGCGGGCCACCTGCCATCCATGAGATCATGGAGGCCCGGAAAACTATTTCCGGGCGGATCCACAGGACTCCGGTCTTCACCAGCAGTGGGATCAACCGGGTTATCGGAGCTGAGCTCTTCTTCAAGTGCGAGAATCTTCAGAAAACCGGATCTTTCAAGATCAGGGGTGCTTCCAACGCGGTCTTCTCCCATGGCAAGGTACCTGGCTTTGCCACTCATTCCTCAGGGAATCATGCCGCCGCTCTAACTCTGGCCGCCTCATGGCGGGGTGCCAGCGCCCATATAGTAATGCCGGAGAGTTCTCCCGGATTCAAGAAGAAGGCGGTCAGGGGATACGGAGCTGAAATATATTTCTGCCATCCCACTCTAAGGGCCAGGGAAGAGAAGCTTAAGGAGGTAGTGAACAGGACCGGAGCGGTTTTTATTCATCCCTACGATGACCCCCTGGTGATAGCGGGCCAGGGTACCGCCGCCCTGGAATTCCTGGAGGATGTGGAGGGGATCGATAGTATTATAGTACCGGTGGGTGGAGGGGGGCTTCTCAGCGGAACCGCTCTGACGGTAAAGGCGATGAACCCGCATATCCAGGTCATAGCTGCGGAGCCGGCCGGCGCGGATGACGCCTTCAGGTCTTTCAACTCGGGAGATCTGATCCCTTCTGAGAACCCCGATACCATAGCCGACGGTCTGCTGACCTCGCTGAGTGAACTTACCTTCGGAATAATCAGGGAAAAGGTCTCTGATATAGTTACCGTCAGTGAGGATTCGATCAAAGCGGGAATGAGGATGATCTGGGAGAGGATGAAACTGGTAGTGGAACCATCTGCCGCCGTGCCGCTGGGTGCCCTTATCGAGAAAAGAGATAGTATCCCTGGAAAGAGAATAGGTGTTATTCTATCCGGCGGCAATGTTGACCTGGAACACCTTCCCTTCTGAGAATCGGTATTCCGCCACCCGCCGCCACCCGCGTGGGAGATTGAAAAAGAACGCTGTTTATGTTAAAATAATATGGGAGCTGGGGTTATGAAGACAAGCCCCCTTCCGCCCGGCTGCCGCCCCGAGCGGGCAGCATTATTGCTATATATTTCTCTAACTGGGGAGTAGATCTTGAAGAAGCTGACATTCGCGGCCTTTCTGGCCATTCTTGCAATTTTCGCTTCCAGCGCTGGTTCATCGGAGGACAGTACCGCACTGTTGAGGATAAGGCTGGACAGAGAAATCAGCTACAGTGACCTGATAGAAGAAGGTATCGACATCTGCGCGGTCTATCCGGATGGCAGGGCGGATGTGGCGGTGAATGAGTGGCAGAGGCGATGGATCAGTTCCAGGGAGCCCGATTACCAGCTGCTCCACCAGCGAGGAATGCCCACAGCCACCGCGGACCTGGATTCGAAGCTGGGAAATTACCATACCTACTCCGAGATGGAGACCGAGATCGACTCTCTGGCCAGTTATTATCCCGATCTTACCATGCTGGATACCCTGGGGACCAGTGTGGAAGGCCGCCCAATAAGAGGCATTAAGATATCCGATAACGCCGATCTCGATGAAGATGAACCGGAGGTCCTGATAATGGGATGCCACCATGCCAGGGAACTGATGTCGGTTGAGGTGCCCCTTCTTCTGGCCAGGCACCTGCTGGAAGGTTACGGCAGCAGCAGTTACCTGAGCGGCCTGGTCGACTCCAGGGAGATATGGATCGTCCCCATGGTCAATCCGGACGGGCATGTGTATGTTCAGTTCAATCACGAGGGAGAATCTTATAACTGGTGGAGAAAGAACAGGAGGGATAACGGTGACGGAACCTACGGCGTAGACCTCAACCGCAACTACAGCTATAAATGGGGATATGACAATTCAGGTTCTTCTCCCAGCACAAGTTCCGACGTATACCGGGGCCCCTCTCCATTCAGCGAACCGGAAACCCAGGCGGTGAGGGATTTCTGCGCTGAGCATTCATTCAGCGTGGCCCTTTCCTACCACTCTTATGGTGAACTGATACTCTATCCCTGGGGTTACAGCCCGATATACACCGATGACCATGATCTCTTCTCAACTCTGGCCGATTCGCTCCAGAGAGGGACCGGTTACCTGCCCGGCTGTTCCGCTACCGGTGCCATCTATCCCACCAACGGGGATACCGATGACTGGGCTTACGGGGAAACCGGACAGAAAAACAGTTTCTACTGCTTTACCATCGAGCTTAACTCATATCTGGAAGGAGGGTTCTCCCCGCCGGACTCGCTGATAATGCCCACTTTCAACAAGGTCCTGGATCTGAACCTGGCCCTGATCGGAAGGGCGGACGAACCGTCCAGCGTACTGGGCCCGCGGGCGCCCCAGCTGAGCGAGGTAACCGTTCTGGCTAACCCCGATTATCTTCTTGAATGGTCAGGCCCGGAGCCCGGAGAGGC
>WJIX01000115.1 GCA_014730075.1 bacterium
AGGATTGCCTTTTTAAGCATAACAACCTCCCTGTTTAGACCCCTGCTGGCAAAAACAATTTATTGGATGAATTTTATTAATGATTCTTCTTATCTGTCAAGATTAATATTGCAATCATGGTGATCTGTCCGGTATTGACAGGCTGCCCCAACGCTATTAAAATCCCTGAAAGTGGATTTGAAATCTATGGTAAGCAGCCTTTCTCCTGTCCAGCCCGGAGGCCGGGTAAAGAGGCGTGGCGTAATATCGGAAACAGAAAAGATTCCGGAAAGGTAAATATATATGACCACCATTCAGAAGCTCGTCACCGGATCTATGCTGACAACTGTCAGCATTGCTGGTATTTTCCTCTCACTACTGCTGGGCTGGAGTAAGATATCCAGCCCGTGGGACTTTTTCCCTGGTTTCGTCCTCGGTGTATCGGCCGGCTCCGGCGCGGCCCTGGCGGTATGGGGATTATTCGAGCTGAAATCTGGAGATTGAATGCCGGCCATTTATCAGAATTATCAGCTGCTCTCCATTTCGGGGAGCCATCTTGACTGCCGCTCCGGGGATTATCAATGCACAGACGTTATTACCATCTGATAAAAACAGGGTTTGGAGGGGTTGGGATATCCTGGAAACCTGGAGAAGCTGGGGGGATAATAGAGAGGGTATTCATCCCCGATCCGGCCTCCAGCGCGAAGGAAAAACTCCTCTCCAGTTTTCCGGACAGCCGCCCCGGCAGAGATAAGGCCATATCTGTGACGGCAGATAAAATCGCTGCCTTCATGGAGGGTCAGGATGTCAGTTTTGGGACGGGTATACTGGATATGGGTAATTGCAGCGAATTCCAGCGCAGGGTGCTGATGGCAGAGCGTGAGATTCCCAGGGGCTGGATAAGTACCTACGGCAGGATCGGCAGGAGAATTGGATCAGAGAGGGGAGGAAGAGCTGTTGGAAGAGCCCTGGCCGGCAATCCATTCCCCTTGATAATACCGTGCCACCGGACAGTGAGGGCCGGAGGTTTGCTGGGTGGATTCCAGGGAGGGCCCGGGATGAAAAGAAGACTCCTGGAGCTTGAAGGGGTTGAGGTTTCGGAAAATGGGAAGGTCCTTACTGCCAATATATACTACTGAAACCTGACCGGACACCTTCAGCGGCAGGGGTCCCTTTCATCAGATTCAGAGTTATTCCTTTTACTTCAGCCATTAATGCCGGCAGGCGATCAGGGTCTGCTTCCTCACCGGCCATCGATAGCTGAGGCGGTCAGTCTGATCTCGTCAACCCAGACAGTTCCAGTACCCTCAGCAACTATATTTAATTTGATGTTGTCAGGATTCTCTCCCTCTCTGAGGAGAAAAGAGATCTCCTGGCTGCTCCACTCATTGGTCCCGGTGAGGGGATTGGCCATCCCCCGTGAGAAGAATTCGCCCTTCCCGGGGAACCCGCACAGCATTTCCAGATAGACCTTCCCCTTGATATCCCTGGTCCGTATGCTGGCGCCGTAGCTCAAACGGGCGTTCTCGACATCAAGATCTCCGGTCTCATAAAGGAAGAATTTCCCTGGCTCTGTGACCTCTATCCTTATTGAACCGTTACCGTCACTGCTGATATCCCTGTCGAGCTCGATCCCTGACCTGGAGATTACCCCCTGCAGGTCCCGGATGGGGTATTCCGCTAACTTCCGGGGAGCCTGGTCCTCATTATTATCCCCGGCGCAGCCGGCCAGCATGACCGCGGCCAGGATAAGCACTGTTATCTTCATGATTTCTCCTTCCTCCGGAGGCGGGCCGCAACCGCCGGGCTCTTCTCTGCAGTTGCAACTTCTTTGTGATGTAAGTCTACTGAATCCAGAAAGTTGCTGTTCATCATAGAATACTGCAGTACAGCTGTCAACCGCTTCTGAAGTGCAGTTTCCCCGATTTTTTATTCTGAATCGAATAGAAGGAGGGGCAGGATAGTTTCCAGTTGATTGAATTTGTCGAAACTTTGGTCGATTGCCCGCCTGCCGGGGACATCGCGACCCTGAGCCCCGGGGATCGCCCTCTCTGATTCTTCGAATAAAAGAGCCGTGCCCGCTTACTGCCGGGTGATGGTTTCAGTTGACCTGCCTATGCTATATGAATGATAATTATTGCTACAGTCAGGATAGTACCAGTTTTACAGAGCGAGGTGCAAAATGAAGAAAATTTTCCCGATAGTTCTCTGTCTCCTTCTTCTTCCCTTTTCCTCGGCCCGTGCCGATTTCATGGTAAGGATAGAGGAGCACAGGGATGGACATTACCACCACGGCAGTATGGAACCAGCGGAGGACTCGGAAGGTGAAATCTGGTTTGGGGACAGCATGGTTTCTATCCTGCATGATGACAGACGTTATATTATCGATACTGATGCGGAAAAGATGATCATCGTTGAGCTGAAAGACTCCATCTATGTAGAGACCTCCCTCCCTCTGAATCTGGCCTCGGTGGTACCGGAAGAGCAGGCCCGGCGGCTGGCGATGTTCCCTACCGTTGGCGAGGTGAAGAAGACTGGAGAAACTCGCAGAATCGGAGGAAGGGAATGCAGCGGGTATATGGTGAACACCTGGGTGATGTACCAGGGGAACCGTTATAATCAGCGCGAAAGCAGGGTGTGGGTCACCACTGATATTCCGGTGGACGCCCGGCTGCTCAGGGCTTTCAACCGGAATATGATCGCCCTGAGAAACATGGGCGAAGAGATGGCGTCCAGCCTGATGGAAGTAGAGGGCCTGAACATGCTTTCGGAGACAGTGGAGTACAGTGAGGGGGCGGAGATAAATTCTAGCGCGAAGGTAATTGAGTGCGGCGAGATGGAGCCCGGGCGGGGTGTATATTCAGTCCCGGAAGGGTTCAATAAGCAGGAGAGGTTGTCGCCAGGCAGAAGATAGGGGTTAATATCCCCAGGACAGCGGAGGTTTATGATGGAAACAGGCAAAATGAATGAGAGCCGCAGAAATTTCATGAAGAAGAGCCTGGCCGGACTGGCTGGAGCGGCGGTTCTGCCTTCCATGCTGAGAGCTCAGCAGGATACGCAGAAGAAGGAAGAAAGAAAGATTGTATTCCGGGTTCTGGGCAAGACCGGGATCAGGGTGCCAGTGGTAAGTATAGGGGCGCAGGCGAAGGATCAGGCGGTTTACAGAGCGGCGCTGGAGGCGGGACTTACACATTTCGATACTGCCAACAGGTACGGCAACGGGCAGCATGAAACCATGGTAGGAGAGATAGTCAAGGGAAGGCCCAGGGAGTCTTTCGTAATAACTACAAAGGTTTATCAGCCTTTCGATCAGAAGACCGGTCTCTACAAGGAGGGAGCCTCGGAGGAGAAATTCATCAATGGCGCCGAAGAGGGGCTCAAGCGCCTGGGAGTTGATTACGTGGATATGCTGCTGCTCCACGCAGTCTCCAGAAAGGGAGCGGTTCTCTATGAACCGGCGTTGAATGCCCTCCAGAAACTGAAGAAGGATGGCAAGGCAAGGGCGGTGGGGGTTTCAACTCACACCAATGAGCCAGAGGTTATATTGGCCGCTGTTGAAAGCGGGGTACACGAAGTGGTGCTTACCGCATACAATTTCCGCCAGCCCCATCTCAAGGAGATGAACAGTGCCATATCGAAGGCAGCCGAGGCGGGCCTCGGCATAGTTGCGATGAAGACCCAGGCGGGGGTGTTCTGGGACAAGGAGCGCAGGGAAAAGATAGATATGAAAGCGGCACTCAAATGGGTTCTCAAGAATGAGAATGTGCACACCACCATACCTGGGTTCGAGACCTTCGAGCAGCTGGAAGAGGACCTCTCCGTTATGGAGAATCTGAGGATGACAGAGGAGGAGAAGAAAGCCCTGGAGGTGGGCTTCGGTTCCGGTCTCCGGGGTCTCTACTGTTCTCAGTGCGGGCTCTGCAGGGAGCAGTGTGGAAAGGGATTCGATATTCCTTCCCTGATGAGGAGTTATATGTACGCCTACGGTTACCGCGACCTGGCTATGGCTAAGAGGACCGCGGAGCCGGTTTTGAGTGGCGGCATTCCATGCCGGGATTGCAATTCCTGCAATATCAGGTGCACCATGGGATTCGATGTCAGGGAGAAGATAGAGGATATAGCCCGGCTGGAACAGGTGCCGGATGAATTTATTGTCTGATGTGAATTAATGATAAACGGGTGATTGGAGATTTCGGCATTATCCTCCAATTCACCCGTTTTTTCTTCTCATTACTTGAGATTCTCGATAAGAATGTTGACCTGATCTCTGGTGAGTTTTACCTCTCCTCCGAAATCATCGGCGATAGTTATGATATCACCTTCAACCGTTACCTCGGGGCAACATTTTTCATCGCTGCAAAGCATAAACTTCCTCATTATTTTCACCTCCTTTAAAATGTGGAACCCACAATTGATAATTGTACCAGGGAAATTAAGGATTGCCGAAATGCTGGCGTATATGCTTATTCATTATTTCTATTACATCATCCTTGCACTGGCCGCATACCGTGCCCGCCTTGGTCATTTCCTGGACTCTGAGGAAATTGCGGGCGCCTTCCAGTACCGCCTCCTCTATCTCGCTCTCCGATACATTCATGCATTCACATATAATGTTGGTTTCTTCCCTGGCTATTCTGTCTTCCATTCCGTTCCTGCTGTAATAATCTTCGATGGCGGCCCTGAGCGCCTTGTCTCCTATAACGGAGCAATGAATCTTGTTATCGGGGAGACCTCCCAGCTCATTGACAATATCCTTTGGCGAAATACGGTAAGCTTCTTCCAGGGGCATGCCGGTAACCATCTCGGAGAGCTTCGAGGTGGTGGCGATAGCGCTGGCACAACCGTATGTCTTCCATTTGCAGTCAGTGATAATCTCTTTATCCCTGTCCACCTTTATTACGAAAAGCATCTCGTCCCCGCATTTCACATTCCCTGTTTTCCCGTAACCGTCGTAGTCATAACTGTCCAGGTCATCCAGGACATTGCGGGGATTCATGAAGTGGTCTTTAACACTTTCGGTGTATACCCAGTTGAGATCTTCCACAGTTATCTGCCCTCCGTAATATATCTCGATGAAATCTTTCTCAATTTAGGGATTATCCTCCTGAAGGAGTCGAGAGTCCGCTGAATCTCTTCCATGGTAGTTTCTCTTCCCATCCCTATCCTTATCGAACCATTGGCGAACTCCTCCGATACTCCGGTGGCCAGTATTACATGAGAAGGGCCCAGAGAACCTGAAGAACAGGCGGACCCTGTGGAAACGGCTATCCCTTCCAGATCCAGATGCAGCATTACCGCTTCACCCTCCACTCCTGCAAATGACACATTCAGGGTTCCCGGCAGCGAATCGGTCGGGTGCCCGATGAACCTGATATCCTGTATACTCTCTTCCAGGCCTTCGCGGAGGGTCTTTTTAAGCTTTAGAAGCCGTTCCGACTCTTCCTCCATTTCCTTCTTCCTCATCTCAATCGCCTTGCCGAATCCGATTATCCCAAGAGTGTTCTCGGTCCCCGCCCTTCTTCCGCTTTCCTGGTGTCCTCCGTGGATCAGAGGGCAGAATGGAGAGCCCTTTCTTACATAAAGCGCCCCAATGCCCTTGGGACCGTAAACCTTGTGGCCTGAGATGGTCAGATAATCTATACCCAGGTCGTTCACGTCCACAGGTATCTTGCCCACGGCCTGAGCCGCGTCGGTATGGAAGAGGGCCCCCTTACTGTGCACTATCCCGGCAATCGTTTTGATATCCTGAAGGGTCCCTATTTCATTGTTGGCCGTCATTATTGAAACCAGCAGGGTTGGTTCCTCCAGCTCTTTTTCAAGTTGCGACATATCGATTTTGCCGGATTCATCCACCTCGAGGTAAACGGTGTCTATGGTGGAAGAGAGCATGCACCTGCAGGTTTCCAGGATACAGGGATGTTCAATAACGGTCGTGATTATTCGCGGTTTGGACAGGCCTGGAATACTGCATTTTCTCATCTGGCATGTCATCAGTGAGAGTACAGAATTATTTGCCTCCGAACCGCTTCCCACGAAGACTATCTCGCCGGCATCAGCTCCGATGAAGGAAGCAATCGCCTCTCTGCTCTTTTCTATATGCCTACGCGCCTCTCTTCCCGGTGTATGCATACTGGAAGGGTTTCCAAACAGCTCCATCCCATCAGCCATTTTCTTTTTGACCTCCGGGTGGAGTGGCGTAGTGGCGTTATGATCCAGATATATTCTTTTGTTTTCCATATAGTATCTTTAATCTGTTCGTTTTTCCCCGGTTATTTAAAGATTAAATAGATTTTTTCGCTGAAGCAACTGATTTCTTCCTTATCCATGAGAATTAAATCCGGGGGGGCGCTGAGAGCCGGGCTCCGCTGATTGGGCTTGAATGGTCGAATGTCAATTATTATTATTAAGTTCACTTGGATTAACCTGGCCCCGGAAGAATCAACGGGAGCCGCAAGGAGGTATATCAATGAGTGAACATGTCAAGCATGTTGGAAATGACGATTTCAAATCTGAGGTTCTTGAATCGGAAATTCCGGTGCTGGTTGATTTCTGGGCGCCCTGGTGCGGTCCCTGCAAGATGGTCGAGCCGATAGTGGAAGAGCTGGCGGAAGAATATCAGGGGAAGTTCAAATTCGTAAAGGTGAACACCGACGAGGCCAGGGATGTTGCGGTTCAATACGGAATAATGAGTATTCCAACCCTGAAGGTTTTCAAGGGCGGAGAGGTTGCCGATTCTGCCGTTGGCGCCGCGCCCAGGGATATGCTCAAGGAATTGATAGAGAAGCATCTATAGCAGACCGGCAATTCAGAGAACCTGCTGAGGCAGTACTGCCGCTTCAGGCATAAGGCCTGGCTGACCCGGCAGGAATTCAGATGGGGGATAGGATGAAAATAAGGTTTACGCTTTCAATAGTTTCGATACTGCTTGTTATTGTGCTGGGCTGCACGAAAGTTAATATGGACAGTACCGGCCTGGTCAAGCTTGGAGAAGGTGTTTACGCCCTGGTAGCCGAGAGCGAATCCTTCGCTGATAACCTGGGCACTAACAGGGGATTCGTGATTGGCTCTGAGGCCGTTCTGGTAATCGATCCGGGGTACACCCCGGAGCATGCCGGCGCCTTGCTGGCGAGGGTTAGAGAGCTTACCGATCTCCCCGTCAAATATGCAGTTAATACTCACTACCATCCGGTAAATGTCTGGGGTAATTCGGTTTTCCGGGAGCAGGGAGCGGTTATAATTGCGCGACCTGAGACAGCCAGTTACATGGAGGAGACCTTCCCCGGGTATATGGAGTATTACCGGAGTTCCAAACCGGCGCGTTATGAACAGATAAAGGATGTCCAGCTCACTCTGCCCGATTCACTTATGACCGGCGAGCGGCAGGTGGTGGACCTGGGAGGCCGGAGAGTAATCCTGCAGCATTTCGGGCCCGCTCACACCGCGGGAGATTGCCTGGTTTCCATCCCGGAGTGCGGGGTCCTTTTCCCCGGCGGAATAATCAGCAATGGATATCACCCCAACATGGCGGATCCGGGGGCCGATTTCGATAACTGGATTGAGATTCTGGACAGGCTATCCGGAGCTGAAATCAGTTATGTTGTCCCGGGAGAGGGACGGTTGTGCGGCAGGAAGCAGATAGGGCGGGAGAAGGCATATATACGGAATCTGACCGAAGCGTGCGCCGACAGCATCAGGAAAGGGGTTCCGCTCAGGAGGATGATTTCCACCCTGAACCCGGGAGCAATCATACCTGAAGCGGAGAACTACGGGCACCGGAATATTTTCTCATATAACATAAACAAGGTCTTTCTTAATCTTTTGCCTGAGATTGTCCAGCCTGATTTCCGGCTGGATCTGCCGGAAGGGTTCACCCTGGGAGGGGGTGGAGGCGGAGAGAGTGTTGGTAGGATGCACTGGTTCAGGAGCCTCCAGATCTATGAGGAGGTGGAGGTCCAGTGGCAGCCGACCAGCAGGGAAACTATCCTCTCGCAGGATGTCTATACCCGTGGAGCCAGGTTCAAGACTTCCTCGGGTGACAGGAAAATGAGCATAACCGGAGATAAGAAAATAGATCTGGGCGGCGAGAAGGTGACTGCCGTACACGGCAGGTGGGCAGACAGTATTACCAGCGTGGGTGCCACCGGTTTCTGGACTCTGACTACCACTATCAGGGACGGCAGACTATATACTTTCAACTGCCTGGTGAGGGTGGGAAAGGATGATGACGCTGCCAGGGAGAGGCTCATCCAGCTGGAGAAGGTCCTTTCCACCTTCAGGCTGGCCGGGGAATAGGATCTGAGCTATCAGGCTCCGAATTTCTTCAGCATACCGGCATTGGCCAGCGCCCGGGGCATGATGGTCATAGCCGGAAACACTCCCAGAGAACCGCGGTCGCACTCAATTTCACTGAAAGCCCTCGACCTGTCCCTGCCGCAGCGGTCCGAATGGATCAGAAAGGGAACAGGGTGCCATGAATGGCTCTTAAGGGCGCAGGGTGTTGAATGATCACCGGTGACCATGATTACATCAGGCTTAAGGTCCAGAATGGCGGGCAGATTGGAATCAACATCCTCTATCACTTCCTTCTTTTTTTCCAGGTTGCCATCTTCTCCGTGGGAATCTGTTTTCTTTATATGGATAAAGAAGAAATTGAACCCCTCCCGGTAACCGGATCTAACCGTTTCAAATGCCTCCCCCGGGGAATACCCGCCGGTATCGATAAGTTTCATCCCGCAGAACCCCGCCACTCCCCGGTAAAGGGGATAGAACGCCACCGCTGCGGCATCCAGGTTGAATTTGTCCTTGAAGGGCTGTATATCCGGTTTGCTGGATATCCCTCTCATCAGGACCGTATTGGCCTTTTCTTCATCGGAAAGCACCTCGTTACAGCGCTGGATGAATTTTGAGATGATCCCTGCGGTGAATTCCGCATCCTTGTTCATTGCTCTGGGCGGAAGGGGCTTCATATCTACAACCTGAGGGTCTGTTTCCTCCACTGCCGGATTGAGGTTATCACCCCTCAGCACCAACCCGAAACGGTATTCCCTTACCGGCATGATTATTATCTCAATCCCGTCTATTTCCCTGATATTATCGCTCAGCTTCTCACAGATACGGACCCCTTCCTGGTGGGGAATTCTTCCCGCCCTGCGGTCGGTGAGCACCCCCTCGCTGTTGATTGTGGCGAAGTTGCCTCGGATTGCCACATCCTCTTTTTTCAGCTCAAATCCCACACCGGTAACTTCGGTCGCTCCCCGGCCCGCGTCGTTCTCGGGCGCCAGGGGGTCGTATCCGAACAGGGCGAAATGAGCGGGGCCGCTCCCTGGGGTTATCCCGGGTGCTATTGGCAGCGATCTCCCGCATGCTCCATTAGCGGCCAGTCTGTCCAGGTTCGGCGTGGAGGCTGCCTCCAGCGCGGTCTGTGGAAAGGCATCATTCCTCAGGCCGCCAAGCCCATCCATTATCAACATGATTATCTTCCTGTCCGATGGTATCAGAAGGTCACCTATCATTTTACAATCTCCTTTTTGAAACAGAGCCCGATATCGGTTCTGATATTGTCAACTGAATTCAGAATAGAATCTTTTCGCTGAAACTGTCAAGGGAGATAGAGGAATTAACTCCTTCCCTCCAGGATATTCAAGACCTGCCGTATTCTGCCCTCGTCCAGCCCCTTGTGAAGTTTTCTGAGTATTTCCGAGAATTTTTCTTCCTCTCTGACCCTGATGCTGACTCTGAGGCTGTCCCCTTCCAGGTTGGGGGGAGGTTTGATGGAGGCATCTTCCGGGAGGTTGAACCCATTCATTATCTCTTCGATACGCCCGAGGTCCCGATTCATGGTTGGCCTGCAGGCGAGGCGAAGGGATTCCAGGAGGGGCTGTTCGCTCCCGGCCTGGTCCCGCAGAAATTGCTCCCAGCGGCCTTCTCCCTGGTCGGCCAGATAAAGGAGAAGGCGAACCGCTTCCTTCTGCCTGCCGCGGCTGAGGTTCTCCCGGCTCAGCAGGACAACTGCCTGGCAGGCATCCAGCAAAGGATGGTCCGATAGTGCCAGCAGGTCCCCGGTACTGACTTTTCCCCGGTGAAGCGCATCCAGTGTATCAATACCGGTTTCGAGCAGGCCGGTTAGTCGGCTGATATGAGAGGCTGAAAGCCTGCGCCCGTAACACCTGGACAGCGGTTCTGCCATCTCCTCCGGAGATTGGCCTGAAAAGGAGATCAGCCTCTCCAGAGCCGCTATCTTTTCATATTCCGAAAGCTGTTCTCCATAGGCTATCTCTTCGATTCTCAATTCCAGGATCTCTTTTATGTCCGGGGGATTGCCGGGAATTATAACGGAAGGTATCTGCTCCCTTCCGCAGGCGGCTGCGGCGGCTATTCTCCGGTGCCCGAAAATAACGGTAAGACTCCCCCGGTGGCCTGAACAAAGGCAGGGGGGGTGCAGGATCCCCACCCTGGAAACAGAATCTATCAGTTCGCTGTCATTTACACTCTGCCCCTCTTCGCCCGGGAGTGTTTTTCTCAGCCGGAGTGGAGATTCAACTCCTGTATCCATTTCTCCCGTGGGGACTGTCGTTATTTTTCCTTCGAATTTGCCCGGTTCATGATTCATGTCCGTAATTTAAGCAGGTTGAACCCCATTTTGCCAGTTCGAAAACTGAAATTATTTCTTGTCTCTTTTGAGGATAAACTTGAATTTACCGTATTCAATTTATTAAATTACAATGTCAGGAATTATATTTTATGCTTTCCGATATCGACCGGTGAAATGGTGGTCTGAAAGCACCCGGGCCGGAGAGGTTATTTTTATCATATTGAGGAGGACTAAAGTGAAGGTTATAAGAACAAGGCTATTATTAATTCTCGCTGTATCGCTTGTTATCCTGGCTGGATACGGGTGCAGCGAGGAGGAGTTGATAGAACCCGACCCGCCCGTGGACCCTGTCTGGGAAAGAATCCAGGGAATAGAGAGTGGAGCTGTTTCCGATATGCAGTTCGATTCTCAGGATAATCTCTTCGTCCTTCTTGACAGCGATCGCAAGTGGCTCTACCATTCGCCAGATTACGGAAATACCTGGGCGGTGACCGATTCGGTTTCAATAGATACCACATATACCGGAAGAATAAGCTCCTTCTGTTTCCATGGCGATAATCTGCTGGCGGGTACCAGGGAAGGGAAATTGTTTATTTCTGACGATGGTGGAAATACCTTTAACCTGCTCGACTCTATCGGGTCCAGCCAGATGATGGATATAAGGCATATGGCTACCGCTCCCAACGGTAATATCTACGCGGCCGTTTACGGCCATGCGATCTACAGGTCTGAGGACGGGGGTCAGTCCTGGGAGTCTTCCGGAAGCTCCATCGAAAACAAGGATTTTACCTCTATCGAAGTGGATTCGAACGGACGCATTTATCTGGGCTGCTGGGCCGGTGACAGCTACAGGTCAACTGATAATGCCCAGACCTGGGAGCCCCTTGAAAAAATAGAGGATTATGAACTGGCCACCATAACCTCAATGGAAAAAGAAGGAAATGACCTTCTGGTATGCGGATTTACCGAAGGGTTCGCAATATACCGTGGTGATTCCAACTGGGTGATCAAGAATGCCGGATTTCCCGGTGGCAATTCTGATCTGAGGTGCATGGGATTAACTTCCGATGGAACTCTCTATGTGGGAACCATTTATGATGGAGTTTACAGGACAAACTGGGATGAATGGGTATGGAGGCCGGTCAATGACGGCCTGGCGCTTATGGAATTGAAGATTATCAGCCTGGCAATTGATATGAACGACAGGATCTATATAGGAACAGTCGATAATGGTATATGGCATAGTATATGGTAGGCTTTAAGAACCTTTTATTTAATCAACCGGAATAGCCGGCGGGACCTCCGCGGCAGGTAAACCCCTGTAAAGTTGTAAAGCATGAAGCCTGTAGAGATATTCAAAATTTCTGTAGTTCAAGCGGCGGTGCTGACCCTGATTGCCCTGGGAGTGGCCTTTGCCTATAATTCTGCCTCAGAGAGCGGGATTGATCCTTTCCGCGACAGGTCCGGCAGAGAGAACGTGAACAGAAAGATAATGGAGAAGAATTACGGTGTGACCATTATCGACCTGGAAGAGACCATAAAGCTGATAGACCGGGGGGCGGTGCTGATTGACGCCAGAACCAAAAGCGCCTACGAGAGGGGACATATCCCGGGCGCGATACTTTTCGATTATTACATGTTTCACAAGTACGTGGATCTTGTTCTTCCACAGCTGGACCCCACCCAGAATACCATAATCTACTGCGAGTCACCGGAGTGCGGGGTGTCGGAGCTTCTGGCCAGAGAGCTCTATTCCCTGGGTTATGAGAACCTTCATGTCTTCAGGGGAGGGTTTTTGGCGTGGGAAGAACGGGGCCGGCCGGTTGAGGGGGGGTATTGATCATGGCTGATATCAGTGGGTGCGGGCCAGGAAAGGGTTTCTCCGGCATGCTGTTCGAACCGCCTGCTCCAGAAGGACCCTCAGGATGGATATTCAAGAGTTATCTGGTGGCAGTCTTAAGGGTCCTGGTGGCAGCCGTTTTCATATATGCAGGCCTGAATAAGATCAACAACCCCCTGATGTTTGCTGACCAGATAAAGATGTACGAAGTTATAGGGACCTCCCCCCTGCTTTATATTACCGCTATTTTCCTCCCCTGGCTCGAGATCATATGCGGGCTGGCAATGCTGACAGGGGTATTCATACGGGGAGGATCTCTGGTAATATCTCTTCTAATGGCTTTTTTCCTGGGTGTGGTAATATACCGGACCTATGGAATAATGGATAAGGCGGGGATCGCGTTCACCAGGGTACATTTTGACTGCGGTTGTGGCTTCAAACCGACCTACGCCTGGAAGAAGATATTGGAAAACACAGTTCTTCTCATACTCTCGCTGATTATATTCCTGTCGCCTTCATACCGTTTTGTCCTGTTCAGATCGGGTAGCAGGGAAGATCCGGCCTGATTCCCGGGCCCAGCCGGGAGTTTCGACTTGCACCGGCGGCAGCGGTTCACTATTTTTTCACCACAAGTTTCCGTAAAACCAGTTAAAGAGGAGCAAAAATGAATAACCAGGAAGAAAATCAGATTACTCCGAATATGACCGACTATGATAAAACCAGGGAAGAATTTTCTCTGGAAGTCCCCGAATATTTCAATTTCGGATTCGATGTGGTGGATAAGTGGGCCGTAGACAGGACCAAACTTGCATTCGCCATCGCCGATGAGGACGGGGAAATAATAAAGAAGAGAACATTTTACGAACTTAAACGGGAATCGAACAGGTTTGCCAATGTTCTCCGGGATCAGGGTATAGGAAAGGGAGACCGGGTCCTGGTTATGCTTCACTGGATGCCGCAGTGGTATATAGCCATGATCGCCATGATAAAGCTGGGGGTTGTGCCCATTCCCTCTACCACCCTTCTCACCAGTAAGGATATAAGGTACAGGGTGAATGAAGCTGAGGCGGTGGGTGTTATTACCGACAGCCCCGATGCGTCCAAGGTAGAGGCTGAGCTGGAGAACTGCCCCTCGTTAAAGACCCTCATCCTGGCTACAGGGACAAGGCGTGGATGGCTGAAATGGGACAAGGTGATAAATGACGCCTCCCCGGTACTGGATGGAATAGATAGAACCAGAAGCGACGATACCATGCTTTTATATTTTACCTCAGGGACGGTTTCACAGCCCAAAATGGTGCTTCACACCCAGGCGTCGTATGCCATTGCCCACAGGATTACTGCACAGTTCTGGCAGGACCTCAAACCTACCGATCTTCACTGGACTGTCACCGATACAGGTTGGGCCAAGGCCGCCTGGGGCTCGCTCTTCGGGCAGTGGACCATGGGTGCCGCGGTTTTCAATCAGTACTCCAGGGACAAATTCGACGCCAAGCTGACTCTTCGCCTGATAGAGGATCAGGGAATAACCACATTCTGCGCCCCCCCGACAGCTTACCGTATGTTCGCCCAGCTTCCCCTGGAGGATTACGACCTTTCATCCATAAGGCACTGCATGAGTGCCGGAGAACCGCTGAATCCGGAGATAATAAATGTCTGGGAGAAGGCGACCGGAACAAAGATATATGACGGATACGGACAGACCGAAACGGTCAACCTCTGCGCCAATTTCAGGTGTAAACCGATAAAGATCGGCTCGATGGGACTGCCCACCCCCGGGTTCGATGTGCGGATAGTAGATGAGAACCAGGAAGAAACCGGCCCCGGTGAAGAGGGTTATATAGTGGTAAAGGTCAAACCGGAGCGCCCGGTGGGCCTGTTTAAGGAATACTGGAAGGATCCTGAAAAAACCAGGTCCGTATTCGAGGGCGATTATTATTACACCGGGGACAAGGCTTACCGCGATGAAGACGGATATTTCTGGTTTGTGGGAAGGGCGGATGATGTAATTCTTTCAGCGGGGTACCGGATCGGGCCTTTCGAGGTGGAAAGCGCCCTGGTTGAGCACCCGGCAGTTACGGAATCAGCGGTGGTGGCTTCTCCGGATGAAGTCAGGGGTGAAATAGTAAAAGCCTTCGTTATCCTCGCGGAAGATTATGAACCGGGCGATAAACTGGTCAAGGAGCTGCAGGACCATGTCAAAGAAGTTACCGCCCCCTACAAGTACCCCCGCGCCATAGAGTTTGTAAAAGCCCTGCCCAAGACGGTCAGCGGAAAGATTAGACGGGGTGAGCTGAAGAAACAGGAATGGAAAAAGAAATAATTCGAACAGAAAAAGAAAGGGTTGATGATAATGATCGAAGAGCAACTGGAAGGTAACGGGCTGAGTTACGCCTTTACGGGATCTGAGAGGAAACTGATCGGGGAGACCATCGGTGAAATGTTCGAGAGGATTGCGAAGGAGTATCCTGATAATGAAGCGCTGGTGTACCTGCCCGGAAACCTCAGATATACTTACAGCGAATTCTACCAGGAGTGCTGCAGGGCCGCCAGAAGCATGATGGCCATGGGTGTCAAGAGGGGCGACCGGGTGGCTATCTGGGCCACCAATCATGCCGAGTGGGTTATTGTCCAGTTCTCCACCGCTCTTATCGGGGCTATTCTTGTCACCGTGAATCCTGCCTACCGGGTCCATGAACTCAAATATGGCCTCAGCGATTCTGAAACTCAGACCCTTTTCCTGATCCCCGATTTCAAGAGTTCCAGGTATGTGGAGATGCTCCGAGAAGTGGTTCCCGAGCTGGAAAACTCCCGGCCTGGAGAGCTCGAATCGGAGACCCTCCCCCTCCTGAAAAATGTGGTGTTAATAGGGGGTAGTAAAGAGGAGGGACTGTATTCCTGGGATGAATTCATGAAACTTGGCGACCAGGTGAGTGAAGAGGATTTTCAGTCCAGGCGGGAAGAATGTGAATTCGACGATATCATAAATGTTCAGTACACTTCAGGCACCACCGGGATGCCCAAGGGGGCCAGTCTTACCCACCACAATATTCTGAACAACGGCTTCTTTGTGGGAGAGACCATGAGGTTCAGCAGCGAGGACAGGTTGTGCATACCGGTCCCCTTCTATCACTGTTTCGGTATGGTCCTGTCCAACCTTGCCTGTGTTACCCACGGGGCTACCATGGTAATCCCCTGCGAATACTTCGATGCCGAGCTGGTACTCAAGGCGGTGGAGTCTGAGAAGTGTACAGCGCTGCACGGGGTTCCCACCATGTTCATAGCGAAGCTTTCTCATTCCGATTTCGAAAAGTTTGATTTTTCGACCCTGCGTACCGGAATCATGGCGGGTGCTCCCTGCCCGGTGGAGGTAATGAAGAAGGTCAACGACGAGATGAATATGAAAGAGGTCACCATCGCCTACGGACAGACGGAGACATCCCCTGTGGTTACGCAGACCCCCAGTCACGATACCCTGGAGAGAAGGACCGAGACAGTGGGGCCGCCCCTGCCCCATACGGAGATAAAGGTAATCTCACCCGAAACGGGGAGGATAGTACCGATCGGGGAGCAGGGGGAAATATGCTGCAGGGGTTATCAGGTAATGAGGGGTTATTATAATAAACCGGAGGCCACGGCGGAAACGATAGACGAGGCCGGCTGGATCCACACCGGCGACCTGGGAAGGATGCGCGAAGACGGGGCCTTTCAAATCACCGGCCGGATAAAGAATATGATAATTCGCGGGGGCGAGAATATCTATCCCCGCGAGATTGAGGAATTTCTCTATACCAACCCGAAGGTTATGGATGCCCAGGTAATAGGGGTGCCCTCGGAGAAGTACGGCGAGGAAGTGTGCGCCTGGATCCAGCTTCAGAAGGGGGAAGAAGCCACCGAAGAGGAGATCAGGGATTTCTGCGAGGGGCAGATAGCCCACTACAAGATCCCCAGG
>WJIX01000116.1 GCA_014730075.1 bacterium
ACATCGCCATGGTTTTCCAGAACTACGCCCTCTACCCGCACATGACCGTGGACGAGAATATGGCATTCGGCCTGAAGCTGAGGAAGATGGACAAAGATGAGAGAAAGAAGAGGGTAAAGGAAGCGGCGGAGGTCCTGGGGATAGAGAAGCTTCTGGGCAGAAAGCCGAAGGCGCTTTCGGGGGGGCAGCGCCAGAGGGTAGCCCTGGGAAGGGCGATCGTCAGGAACCCTGACTGCTTCCTCTTCGACGAACCGCTGTCGAACCTGGACGCCAAGATGCGGGTACAGATGAGGACCGAGATCAGGCGCCTGAACCTGGAGATCAAGACCACCATGATCTACGTTACCCACGACCAGGTCGAGGCGATGACCCTGGGAGACCGCCTGGCGGTGATGCACGAGGGACGGATCCTGCAGATAGGCACCCCCATGGAGCTGTATCATAACCCCGTTGTAAAGTTCGTTGCCTCCTTTATAGGATCGCCCGCCATGAATTTCATAGAGGGAACGGTATCAGGGGATGACAAGCCGAAGTTCGAGTCGGAGCAGGTAAGCTTCGATCTGCCTGAACGCTTCCGCCACCCACTCAGTGAAAGCTCAGAGTCTGAATTCGTCCTGGGAGTCCGGCCGGAGGACCTTCACGTGGCCGACCCTGAACATATCGATGAAACAATCCAGTTCGACTCCGAACTGGATGTTTCCGAGCCGCTTGGCAACGAGGTCATCTACCATCTTCTCTGCAAGGGGAACAAACTGGTTGCCCGCGACACCGCCAACATCGACGCCTCTCACGGCGACAAGCTGAGTCTTCATGTCAACCTGAACAAGATACACCTCTTCGAGGGCAAAAGCGGCAGCTCGCTGCTGGCAGAAGCTAAGTAATAATTAATATAAGCAGGTAATGCTCAACTAAAACCGCGGTCGATTTCCCCGGCGAGGAAATCGCCGCTCCCGCCTCGGGCTCGCTCTTTCTGGCCCTGCGGGTCAGAAATCCATGCCCGCTCGCCCTCCGGAGGGTTTTCTTGAGCATTACCTGCTTTATAGATACTAACCCTTTACCCCGCCCAGGGTGAGGCCCGATATCAGGTACCTGCTGAGGATGAGAAATAGTATCACCGCCGGGATGCTGACCAGGATACTTCCGGCGGCGTAGTTGGCCCATTCGGTCTGGAAGGTGCTGCTGAGGCTCTCCAGCCCCAGGGGGAGGGTATAAAGGTCGGTGGTGTTGATCAGGACCCTGGCCACTATGAACTCCGACCAGCCGGTAATGAAGCTGAACAGGGCGGTGATTACCAGTGCCGGCGCTGCCAGTGGCAGGGTGACCCGGGCAAAGGCGCCTACTGGAGTAGTCCCGTCTATCAGGGCGGCCTCTTCCAGATCCACGGGGATGGTGTCGTAGTACCCCTTCATCATCCAGATACAGAACGGAAGGGCGGTGGCGGTATATGAAATGATCAGCCCGAACAGGGTATCCACCAGGGCCAGTTTCTTCATGATCACATACAGCGGCAGCAGGAGCATGGTGGCCGGGAACATCTGGGTCACCAGAACCGCCACCATCCCTGCCTTCTTTCCCCTGAAGCGGAATCTGGAGAATGCATACCCGGCGGTGGATGCGAGCGAGACTCCCAGCAGGGAGACCGCCAGGGTCACTATGGAGCTGTTTCTGAGCCAGGTGAAGAAATCCTTCTGGAACAGCACCTTGTCGTAGGCCTCGAAGGTGGCCCCTTCGGGGATGATACTCAGAGAGGTGGAGAAGAGCTGGTCGGCCGGCCGGAGCGATATCCCGAAGATCTGAACGATCGGATATATGGTAATCCCTGTTATTATCAGCAGGGCTATATAGACCAGCGCCAGTTTCAACCTCCGCCTGAACCTGCTCTCTCTAATCGCCATCTCTCACCTCAATATGCCTTTTCCAGAGTCTTTGTCTGCCTCAGGTATATAAGGACTATCACCAGGAGTATTATGAATATGAACACAGAGAATGCCGCCGCGTACCCGTAGCGGTAGTAGGTGAACGCCGCCTTGTACACGTAGGTAACCAGGATGTGCGATTTGTCCGCCGGAAGCCCCCCCTCGGTTACCAGCCAGATCACATTCAGGTTGTTGAAGGTCCAGATCGTTCCCAGTACCAGCGCAGGGGCCAGTACCGGCTTGAGCATCGGGAGGGTAACGTTGAAAAACTTCTGCCAGCCGGAGGCCCCGTCTATATCGGCCGCTTCGTAGAGGTCGCGGGGTATGCTTTGAAGGCCTCCCAGGGTGACCACCATGATGAAGGGAAATCCCAGCCAGATGTTGGTCAGGATCGGGGCAATGAAGGCCCATATCTCGTTGGAGAACCACTCTATGGGGGGAATATTCAGCTTCTGCAGGATCAGGTTGATGGAGCCGTATCGGTAGTTGAACATCCCCTTCCATGTCAGGGCGCTGATATACTGGGGCATCGCCCAGGGAAGTATCAGAAGGGCCCTGAAAATGGAGCGCCCCCGCAACTGCCTGTTCAGGAGCATCGCCACCGATATCCCGATCACCAGGTGGAAGAAGAGGTTGGCAAAGGTCCATATCATCGTCTTGAAGAAGTAGTAGTAGAGGTCCGGTTCGGTCAGAAGCTCCCCGTAGTTGGCGAACCCCTGGAAGGTATAATCCCGGATATGGTAGAGCGACATGTTGGTGGCCGAGATATAGAAATTATATATGAAGGGATATACTACTACGCAGGCGATCACCGTGCCCGCCGGCAGGAGAAAGAGCCATATCAGTTTTCTCGATTTCATTTTCCCCGTTCGGTTTTGTTACCCTTTCATCTCCTCGATCTTCTGGTCCGCCCTCTCCTGCATCTTCCCGGCCGCCTCGGCCGGCTCCATCCTTCCCCCCATCACGGACTGGTAGAACGGCCTGATGGCATCCCATATCGCCCTCATCTCCGGGATCAGGGGCATCGGCCGGCCCTTCTGTGCCGCCCGCATGGAGCCCCTCAGGATTTCGTTCTCGAACAGCTCTTCATCCTCATATATCTCTTTCCTGCTGGGAAGAATCAACAGCTCCGAGGTTATTTCGCGCTGCACCCTGGCGGAGGTAAGATAGGAAGCCAGCTCCTTTACCATCTCCAGCTTCTTGCCGGGTACGTTAACGCTGATTGAATAACCCTTGCTGGAAAGGGTAGGCGTGGGATAGCTGCCGGTCTGTGCTATCTTCGGGATCGGGATTACCGCTATATCCAGCCCCGCGTCCATATATGCCTTCAGAGACCAGGGGCCGTTGATGATGAAGGCGGCATGTCCCTGCTTGAACATCGCGTCGCTGACCTCGTAGTTGCTCTCCCGGGGGAGGATCCGGTATTTGTTGCGCATATCGGATAGAAGCCGCAGGGCGCTGAGCATCGGCTCCGTGTCCAGGGTGGGGTTCATATCCTCATCCACCACCCAACCCCCGTAACCTCCCAGGAAGGGGACCAGCCAGAACGGTTCCATGAAGTTGAATACTACCCCGTAGCGGTCCGGGATCCCGTTTCCGTCCGGGTCCACGGTCAGCTCCTTCGCCATTGATATCCATTCCCCGGTATCTTCCGGCGCCTTCTCCACCAGTTCCCGGTTGTAGATCAGCATCAGGTGGTTGCCCACCTGGTCGGGAACGGCGTATATATGCCCTCCCAGAGAGGGAACGCTCCCCTCCCTGAAGCTGTCGAAATATCCCTGCGGATACTCCTCTTCCAGCGGGATGATCAGGTCCATCACCGAGTATGGCCCCACCTTGTCGCCGGGGCCATATACCAGGTCGGGGCCTCCCCCGGCCAGGGCGGCTGTCTGGAACTGGCTGTGAAGCTTGTCCGTTTCGAAGTGAACGGTGGAGACCTCAACCTCCGGGTGCATTTCCCTGAATTCTCCCAGGTGCCTCTCCAGAAGAACCTGCTCCTCCGGGTCCTTCTGCTCCCAGATGACTATGGAGGTGATCCCTTCCTCGGTCCCCCCGCATCCGTAGAGAACAGAGGCAGCGATTAACATAATAAACGTGATTATTTTTCTTAAATGCATATCTACCCTCCTGTGGATAAGTTTATATACCAGTATCCCTTTTTTATCAATTAAAATCTACCGGAAAGCTCGGGGATCATCAGGAAAGGATCTGCAGGGGCTTCTCCCGGTTGCACATCTTATAAACAGCAATAATTATCTTGCAATTATTCCCCGGTTAGATATATGTTCAGAATAATGATAATCCGGCATCATTCTTCGTGAAGGCGACTATGAGGAAATCAGCCCTGATAATCCTGTCACTCCTGGTGATAATATCGATAGCTGTGGCCAGGCCGTTCAAGACCCCGGTCATAGACGGCACCATAACCGCGGACGGCACGGACTGGGATTACGACGACCTGCGGGTGGACGACCCCCTGGGGGATACCGCCTGGGGCCCCAACGATATCGATAACCTCTACGCCACATACGACAGCCTCAACCTATATATCGGGCTCCGCTACCAGGTCAACAACAACGCCATGCTTATAATGGTGGATGCAGGGACCGGGACCGGCACATCTGATGTCAACGGCCTGGACTGGTACGCCCGGAATTTCAACTTCCCCGATTCGCTCTCCTGCGAGTTCCTTATTGCGAACTGGAACGGCGGCGAGCTGGGAGTAAGAAGGATAACCGGTGAAAGCTCTACCGAAGATATTACCTCTCTCTGCGAGGTTGCCAACGGCTCCGCCGGCAACTTTTTCTACGAGGGAGAGTTGCGGATACCCTGGGATGTTATTTACGGCAGCGGGGCGGGCGCCGTGGCCGAAAACGCCGCCGTACGGCTGGTAGCCGTTATCGCCGGTGGGGACAACTGGAACGGCCCCGATTCAGCCCCGGATAACCCCGGGATGGATGGATCGGGATCACCCACTACCCTCTATAATATGTATATCCTGCCGGTTGACCGGGACGGGGACGGAATGCCGGACCCCTTCAGGGGGTCCATCTCCGGAACCGTCGAGCTGGATGACCCGGAGGATAACTCAACTGTGGTCGACCTGTCTCTATATTACCAGGGAGGCGACCAGCTTATAGAGACAGCTCAAACGGAGCCGGGTGGTGGAGATTATACCTTCGGCCGTCTGCAGGACGCCTCATACATGATCAGCGCTTCAGCACCGGGATACGCCACCATCAACCGTTCCGGCCTGATGGTCAGTGGACAGGACCCGCTTACCGGAGTTGACTTCATGATGACAAGGGCCGGAAAGATAACCGGGGAGCTCAGTTTTGCTGACGGACCGGGCAATGAGGGGTCCGTGGCCGCGTACGATTCCGTGACAGGAGTGATCGCGGGGACGGGAGCGGTGGATATACCGGCCTCCGGTGGAAGCTTCGAGCTGGAGGTGCCGGATGGGACATATTACGTGGTCGGAGATGCACCCGGATACGTACCGGATACCACCATAGCGGTAATAGAGAGTAGCGACAGTGTACATGTTGGCTCCATAAGCATCAATGCCGTCAGGGCCACAGATATTATACTTACAGACAGCGAAGGAGAAGAGATCTCCAGTGTAAGCACCACGGTGAGCTTCCCCGATTCAGGGATATATTTTTACGCTCCGGCAAGGCTGGAGGCCCGTGATGAGGCTGGGAGGCTGGACCTTTTCGACCCGGCCGGAATACTGGACCAGGTAAAACTTACAGCCACAAAACTGGATAACTATTCACCCCCCAGGGGTAATGTCACATTCTACGATACCGATACCGTACCCCTTCCCGACTCTACCATCTCGATAACTGAAGGAGTGGGTGAATTTCTTATAAGCGACGACCAGATCGAGGTATTGCGCGTATTCAGCCAGAGCGGGGAGGACAGTGTATGGGGACGGTTCAAGGTGGGAATAAGATCCGCCGAACCGGAGTTTGTCAGCCTCAGCTCCCTGACTGACACCATCGTGGCGGATAATACCGCAGAGGCGACTATTCAGGGGCAGCTGCTGGATATCAGCGGCAACCCGGTGCAGATAGCGGGTATAAATGTTGCTTTCTCGGTCGCTTCATCATCCACCGGCGAAGGGACCTTCAAGATACCATCAACGGTAACCACCGCCGAGGGGAAGTTCTCCGGCACACTCACCGCCACCGGAGCGGGTAATATAGATGTCACTGCCAGCTGCACCTACAACAACAGGGAACTGGAAGTGCTCGGAGATGAGGGGGAGGATTACGTAAGGGTAACCGCTATAGCGGGAGACCCTGCCTATATAGTCCTCTCCAGCGAGTCGGACCGGATAGGGCTGGGGCAGTCCATGGATATATACGCCCAGCTGGTGGATGCTAACGGAAACGCGGTCAACCAGAGCGGCTATTCCCTTACCTTCACCCACTATCCTCCCGAAGCAGGGACGATACAGCCTTCCTTCGCGGAGCTGGACAGCGAGGGTTCGGCGACTGTCACCTTCAGCTCGGATACCCTCAGGTCGGCAGTCAGCATACTGGCTATGGCATCACCCCCCGTTGATGTGGAAGGCGTTTCTTTCGTGATAGAGGAGATCATACTCTTCTCCGATCCGGCCTCTCCCGAACCGGACCCGGCTCATAACAGTATAAGCCCTATGGACCTTACCACGGTTACCCTGAGCAACAACGCTGAAGCCCTCAATATAGGCGTGGACTTCAGCACCAACTTCGCCGGGGCTCATATAATGGTCCTCCTGGAGACCGGATACAACGGCAGCAGCTATGGGGGAACCGACGACCCCTTCGGTTTCCCGGTGTCGTATCAGCACCCCAACAGGCCCGATTTTGTGCTGACCTACAAATATTCATCCGACGATTACGCGGATATGAGATTCTGGGACGGGGAATGGACC
>WJIX01000117.1 GCA_014730075.1 bacterium
GTTACGTTCTGATCATGAGGTTGCTGTCTCCCCGTAAAATAAAGGTGGGCAGTATCGGAACCATCGAATTTGAGAAGGGGTATTATGGATACGCCGGAAGCGCCATGGGGCCGGGAGGGTTGCCCGCACGGCTGAGAAGGCATTTCATAACGGAAAAGAAACAGCACTGGCACATCGATTATCTCCGGCCTCAGTCACTGATAACTGAAATATGGCACTCCCCGGGGACCTGTAATCTTGAACATGCGGCGGCTTCGGCTCTCAGATCCACCGGCAGGCCGATAACCGGATTCGGCTCCTCAGACTGCAGCTGCGCAACACATCTTATTAACATCCACGGGAAACCGTCCCTCTCGCGCTTCAGGGAAAGGATCGATTCACCGACAGGGTTAAACTCAGCATGGAGCTCATCGGGGCCGATAGGCACACCGGTACTGGTTATCAGCAAATGCCTGACCGGGTTCAACTGCAGATACGACTCAGAACTGATAGATTCAGCTACAGTCGAAAAGCTGTGGAAGATGGCCACGATTCTTCCGGTATGCCCCGAACTGGAAATGGGGTTTACTGTACCCAGAGAACCTATAGATATTATCATCTCAGGAGGGATCAGGCAGCTTATTCATTCCGGGACAGGGGAGGATTTGACGGACAGAATCAAGGAGTTTTCAGGCCGGTTTCTCAGCCGGCTGGAACGAGTCCACGGGTTCATAATGAAAGGCCGATCTCCATCATGTGGAATAGCTGATACCCCCATATCGGGAAACGAGAGCATGACCGGTGACGGTTTCTTCAGTGCCGCGGCGTTAAAAAAGTTCCCGGGCCTTCCCGCAGCGAATATCGAGGAGCTTGGCCAGCCTGAACCACTTGCTGAATTCCTTGAATCTGCACTGAGGGCTGCCTCTGAACAGGTTCCAGCCAGAAAGGGGGAAGGTACGGAAACGCTGGAAGATCTGTGGATCAGAGAGCATGCCGGCGTGATGGCGCGATATCTGCTGGAAGGAGACTGAGATTTATTATTTACTTTTAGCATTCACAGCCATAAACTGGACCGGGTAAGGAAAAAGAGAGTATCCCTTGCTGATAAAGGGGGAATTTAATTGCCTTCTGACAGAAAAAGAACGGGGGAGAGGATAGCATTTCTCATCATAATATCCCTCTCCCTGGTTATCACATACAACTATTTTCATTCCGTTGAGAGGCCAAATATTACAGAGAGGATGCGGATCCATGATTCCATAATTACCGGAGAAGCTCCCTTCCCGTACCGCTACCGGATACTGGTTCCATATTTCACGCAGGGGCTTACCGAGCTTATCGACCGGATCCTCCCGCTTTCATACAGGAAATCATGGATTCTCTCATACCTGATATACGATCTGATCGCCATCCTCCTCTTTCTGGCAACGCTCTACATCTTTCTGCGTCAATGGCACACAAGATTGCTCTCCCTGGCAGGTGTTATTTTCTGCTCAGCGCTGCTGCCTCTTTCATTGCGGGACCACTACTATCAGCCTTGGTCACTTATAGAATCATGGTTTTTCTGCGCGGCCTTCCTGGTGGTGCGGAAGGGGAAATATGTCTCTTTAATTCCACTGACCCTGGCGGCTTCTCTTAACAGGATGTCAGGGCTGTTCATACCTCTGATCTACCTTGCCCCCGCTCTGAATCTGCTGCCACGAACGGGGGCGGGGTATAAATTAGATTTCAATACCTTCGGCAGGTTCATCCTTCTTGCAGCGATGGGCTCAGTATCGCTGGTTGCACTGCGTGCCTTTCTGGGATGGGGGGAGAATATTCATTCGATAAGTTACCTCTGGGATCTGAACAGGTCATTCAATTACTGGCCCTACGCCCTTGTAAATATCATCCTCTTTGCTGGAGGGTGGTGGATATTCTTCGCGGCAGGGATAAGACGTGCGGACAGGTTCACTCTTAATATGCTCCCGGTCGCCTTCCTCTATCTTATACCGGTAGCGGTATTCGGAATATGGAAGGAAGTCCGCCTGCTGATGCCACTCTACCCGGTTCTGATATCTACCGGGCTTTTTTATCTGAGAGAGAAATTGCCGGAGGTGCCCGCGGCAGATTCAGGATGAGCCGGTGATCAGAATCTTCTGGAAAGACCAACAGGGGAGTAGCTGATACTTATCCCCGCCGATACGACATTTTCCTGGTCCATGGAAAGGAAAAAGCCGGGTGAGAGATATTCGAGAGGAAGAAGGCCGGGGTAGATATTGAGTCTGAGTTTATAATCCTGAGTCCTGGAATAGATCAATGAAGCCATCAGAGAATTATTCCTGTCATAAAAGACCCCGGCGGTTACCACCAGCCTGGCGGACAATTCCCTGAACTTGGTACTCTCGTCTATATCGAAAAGTTCGTTAGCCACCAGGCCCGCACCCACGGAAATGCAGTCCCCGTTATCCTGCCTGAAAGATAAACCCAACTCGCCGTGGGTACCGAAATGATAGAAAAGGCCAAGGTCTTCACTGTCGTTGAGCCAGTATTTTATGGCGAAGTTCTGCCCGATGTTCTTAATTGCGTTACGGTAGGGGTCGTATGAAAACTGATAGGACCAGTCAGCCATATTCAGGGTGTTGCTGAAGAAAGATGAGACTCTGTCACTGTTGAATAGAAGTATACCTAGCGGATCGAACAGGTACAGGTCAGCGATGGGGTCGGTATTGTACCCTACAAAATTGCTGTTCTCTACGATTTCATTCAGGAAATGATATATGGATAGAGTTGCCACCGAGAGGGTTCGCGGATACCTGAAGTTATGGTATCGAAACCATTCCGATATCATCCGATAGCTCATCCCACCTCCGATAAGGTGAAGGGTATAATTTGGCCAGTAGTAGGCCCTGTCCCTGTTTATGCTCACCGGGAAAACCTGATTGAGAAAGAAATTTCCGTACCCTGTCTCTCCGATGGTTCTCCAGGGATTGGTAAGGTTCCATGTTACATTTTCTACCCCCGTCCTGAAATCAACATCCTCGAGGCAGTTGCTGCGGTTATCCATCTGAAGTATCCCAAATCCCCCGTTGAGTATTATACTGATGGGATTTATCAGAGATTCACTGCCATACCTGTATCCGTGATAGAAGTAATACTTATCACCGGTATCGTCTGTGTCTCCGGTATCTCCACGCATTGGAGGAGCCAGTATCATCAGCAGGATGAAGCAACCAGATATTTTCTTTAAATTATTCAATGAATTCCTCTATACCTGCGATTTAATCCTTCCGGGATATACCTTACCAGCCGGCATTTTAACATATTAATTTTAAATTTATATAATAAAGCAGGGTTACAATCAATGATAACCACCGTAAAAATGGCTATGCAATCAATATCGGTATAATTCAGACAGTCTAAGGTCCCGGCAGGGTATACACTGAACAATTGATCAGCACCCGATATTCAATGAATAATTACCCTGATCCGTTGGGGATATGAAGGCCCGGGCGCAATCTGCCCGCCGGGGAGCGCCCGGGCCATTTCAGCTGTTCTTACCTCATCAGTATCATCTTCCTGGTCTTAACATATCCGGCGGTGCGCAGCCTGTAGAAATAAACACCACTTGCCAGATTGCCCGCGTTCAAGGTAACTGAGTTATCCCCCGCTTCCAGGACTCCATCAACAAGAGATGACACAACCCGCCCATTTACATCATAAACCGTAAGGGTAACCCGGCACTTTTCAGCCAGGCTGAACCGGATCTCGGTGGAGGGATTAAATGGATTGGGGTAATTCTGAGATAGTGAGAAGTACAGCTTCTCCTTTACGGCCTTACCCTCCCATTCACCCGCTATGGCAAATCCGGACACCGGCGTAAAACCCACTACCATACCGTTCGGCATCATGGGCGGAGGTGGACAGAAATCGTCATCAGAGATATCTGATCCATATCTACCCACGCCGTCATAGCAGGTGACTCTCATACGGCAGGTGCTGGAGGGTGGACCACATACAGTCCAGAGGTAAGTTTCCGGATTTCCGGTAAGAGTGGCTATCCTGGTCCAGTTATCGCCGCTATCCGTGGAGTAATCAATCAGGGTAGAATCAATCCCTACATTATCACTGGCCTCCCAGATGACTTCATATTCCTGACCGATGTAAAGAACCTCTCCTCCGTTCGGTTGAACAACCGTTACCGAGGGAGAGACAGCCGCATTGAGCGAGCTGAAGATATTAAGACGCCCGCTTCCCAGCAGTCCCTCATACCCCGGATTGAGATCATCAATATCATCGGTGTAATCCAGAAGCAGATCAATAATCTCATTGCCGGTCAGAGTGGGCAGGTGAGATTTGATAAAACCGACAGCCCCGGTGACATGCGGGGTGGCCTGAGAAGTTCCGGAAACATAAGCGAAAATGGGGCTGTAGTGATTTGAATAGGTGCTGAGGATATTCATCCCGGGCGCGGCTATATCCACCCAGCTTCCGTAATTAGAAAAATAGGCTCGCTTGTCCTGGGAGTCGGTGGCACAGA
>WJIX01000118.1 GCA_014730075.1 bacterium
CCCCGGTAATCTACACCGGAAACAGAGAACGCAGGGCTGGATAGCACCCGTGGCAGTTCTCTGCAGGGATGATCGAAATAAACATACAGTGTGTAATCATCATGGCAAACTACCGAATCTATTCCGGCTGCTTCTCTGAGCCCGGGGGTAAGATTTCTCTTCCAGCTCCTGATCACCTCTCGGCCGTCAAGCCTGTCGCCATTCCAGAACCTGGTATCTTTTTTCAGGGCAAAGCTCCAGGCGCGCCCTTCTTCCGACCTGCTCCAGTTCCGGGCCAGAAGCGGCCTCACCTCTCCCAGGCAGTCTATGGCAAAGAGTGTCTGGTAGAGATGTCCGAATACTATCCTTTCGCTTTCATTTACGGCCGCCGGGGCATTCTCCGGCTCTATCTCATCCGGGAGCGATACCGTTATGGTATCGGCCGCCATCCCTGATCCATTTACCAGCAGGCACTCAGGGGGAATTTCCCTCGCCGGTGATGGGCGGTACGCCGCGCAGCCGGACAGAAAAGCGGCATATCCGGTTACCATAAACAGTTTGAGGAGAAATTTTCGATATTTCATGATATTCTAATTCACCTTCGGAGTGAAGCCTCAAGAGGGAAAAGGCACGCCTTACATTACTGAACGTTCTGTTTAATACTATTTAACAGAACGGCCCGGACAAAAGTTCACTATAAAATCAGCGGTTGCGGCTGTCAACGGATAACCCCCCGCGGCTACCGGCATCAAATTACCTGCCTACCAGAGCAGGTGCAAGTATATCGATTGCATCGAACAGGTCGTCGCTCCCGCACTGGCCGCAGTGAACCTCCCTGGCTCCCAGTATTTCACCTGTTTCCACCATTATTATTCTGGCCGAGATCACCAGGTCGGCGCCCACCCTGTCCACATTCCCCGTTATCATGTAAGCAGCGCCCAGAATCTTTCCGATCCTTGCCGCACTGGCTCTGTCCGCCAGTTCACTCTGTTGGAATTCCAGTTCTTCTATTATATCCTCTACCCTGGACCTCTCCACCAGCTTCAGAGAAGGGCTCTGTGCCAGCCTGCTTTCCAGAAAGTGAGACGCTGCCAGGCCGGTATCATCACTAGTCCCGCTTACCCCAAAGGGAAGAACAGCGGCTGCCCGCGGCAACCCGGCCCCGATGACAGGTTCCGAAGTAGAGCTGAGGCGTATCCTGCCCATGAAACACCCGGAAGCGGGAATTTGATAATCGACCTCCCAGATGTAAAGAACCGGATCTCCTGTTTCTGCCGAAGACTCCAGGGCGGCGGCAAGCCTCTCTCCCCGGGGAGAAAAGGCCAGCCCGGTGCAATCATCATCAAGGGAGTACTGAAGAGCAAACTCCGAAGTCTCGATATTCCTGAGAGCCAGCTTCTTTTCTCTGAGGGTTGAATTATCGAAAGCCACAAAACAGTTTCCCGGATAGAGCGCCAGCCCCCCCGCTGTCCTGTTATTATCCTCCAGTATTTTCAGGAGCATCCCCTTCTCGATGTCGAAAAAAGCTATATGATACTTGAACAGCATCTTCCTTCCACCCTTCTGCAGGACATGCTCTTCTACCCCGGCGGCAACGAATAGCCGGTCTGGACTTACCCTGGCACTGATGACCTCTACTCCGGAGTTGGAGATGGTTCCCGTTTCCAGATTGTATCGCCTAAGCAGCTTCAGGGAGGGAAGCCCCCATACCATCATTACCCCATCTTCACCTACCGAGATAAGCCTTCCCGATGACTGATCGAACGCAATCTCAAGGATATCATCTTCATGCCCCTTCAATCTGGCGCGAAGCTGGCCTGAAGGGACCTCCCAGATGAAGATATCGTCATCTTCGCCGCCGGCTGCCAGATACCTTCCGTCGGAGCTGAAGGCGATCCTGGAACCATTTCCTTCATACTGCTTCATCAACGCCGGAGCTTTTTCCGATTCCAGGTCCGTCAGCCTGACCGTACCATCCTCGGAAGCTGAAGCTAGAAACCTGCCGTCCGGGCTGAACAGCAGCCCGGTTACATTCCTGTTATGTACACTCAATTCGGTTTCTTCATCCCCCTTTTCCAGCTCCAACAGATATACCCCGCCGTTCTCAACGCCCCAGGCAAACATGCCGCCATCGGGGCTGAAGCTCAATACTCCTGCCTTTCCCCCCCGAAGTGCTACCGCCCTGTCCAGATAGAGGTTGACCTCTCCGCAAAAACCTTCTGAAAAGGGGAAAAGTGCAAGTATCAAAAGTGGGATTAAAGCTACTTTCTTCATCTTGTGAACTCCCTCCGGCAATTTTACAGAAAAGCCGATATTCCTGCCACAATCAGGAGGTTGGCCTCTCCCCCGCCCAGGCTGAGGCCGATATTGCCCGAAACATCATAAGCAATATATTCATTAAGGAAATACTTGAATCCCCCTCCGAACTGCACGAAGCTCAGGTCCAGGAAATCGAGCGGCTCATCCGGGCTGAGATCATGCTGGTACCACTGCCCGCTCACATATGGCACCAGTTTATCCCGGGCTGTGAAGTTATGCCTTACGAACAGCTTCAGCCCCAGCGAGGTGGTGTCGAACCCGAAAACCTCGGTATGGGTAATCACCGGACCTACCCCTATCTGAAGCCGGTCGCTGTAATAATATCCGTAGGTCCCCGAGAGTATCAACATGGACAGATTATCCATCGCCATGAAGGAACCGGTAGCCTGGATTTCCCTGTCTCCCTCCTCTATCTGAGAGAGAGCACCGGTGGGGATAATCACCGCAAGCAGGAAAAGATACAGAAAATATTTCATGGATTGCTCCTTTCCATAGGACTTTAAACACTTTTTCGCTGATAGATGCCCTGCGGTTCAGATTATACAACTCTTTCTTCCAGATAATGAATAAAAAGATAAGATTTATTTTCAATCGTTCAATTCTTTCGGCATTATATACTCTGGCGCCATGTTTTTTCCAATAACAGCCGGCTGCCGCTGTCACCCGAATGGCTGGACAGAAAGGAAGGTTTTATGATATAAAGATTTATAAAATGGGCTGATAGTAATGGAGGAGAGCGTAACTTGAGCTGGTACGGCAAACTCACTTTCGGATCGCTGGGATTGTTTCTGGGAGGCCCCCTGGGGGCGGTAATAGGGGCGGCTCTTGGACATCATATGGTGGACAGGAGAATGGATATGGGAGCTGCTACCGGAGGATTGAAACAGGTAGAGAAGACCAGGGCGGCCTTTTTCGCGAGTGTATTCTCCATACTTGGCAGGATCGCAGAGGCAGATGGCGCGATAACCGAAGATGAGGTTGCGGTGGTGGACAATTTCATTGCCAGTCTCAATATCTCTTCGGACGAAAGAGAGTTCGCCCGTGAGGTTTTCAACGAGGCCAGGCACTCCCATTATTCCATTGATGATTTCGCCTCGCAGTTCTACAGCATTAACCGGAATAACAGGGAAATAGTCTCCTCCTTCATGGACGTTCTGTTCCAGGTGGCGGCGGCTGACGGAAAGCTTCATCCGGCCGAAGAGGAATCCCTCAACAGGGTCAGGAGAATCTTCAGGATAAGCGATCATCAGTTCCAGGAACTGAGGGCCCATTACTTCGATGAAGCAGATAAATACTACAGAATCCTCGGCTGCACCCCTGAGAGCTCCGACCGGGAAATCAAGAAAAACTACCGCAAGCTTGTGAAGGATTTTCACCCTGATACTATTGTTTCCAAGGGCCTTCCCGAGGAGTTCATTCAGTTTGCAACCAGGCGTTTCGAGGAGATTCAGGAAGCGTACGAGAAGATAAGAGAAAAACGGGGTTTCTGATCAAGCGCGGTTATCCTGATTCTTTCCACCCAGGATATCCAGGTATTTATCTATCTCTGTCATGGCTGCCTTCAGCTGATTATCCATGACTGATTCTATTACTCCTCTCAGGTGCGAGCAGCTCTGGCTGTTTGCAGCTTCTCCGCGAAGGTGCGAGCTTAATATTACCTCCACGAAATCCAGTTCCAGCTGTGATTGCTGGTCATGCCCCTTTCTTGCCTTTGCAAGTTCCTTATCATCAAACCTGCGGGCGAACTCCATATCAGCCTGAACTATATGATTGGTGGCATAATAGGCGCAGGCCAGTGAAGCGATTATGTACGATATATCTCCGGATCTCTGATGCAAAGATTCGGGATCATTGAGAATCCGGTTGAGCCTGTTGTTCATCCGCCGGTAACGCTCAAGGAGCCAGAAGAGCAGAGAGACCACCAGCTCGGCTGAATGGCCGTCGATCAGAACAGTCCCGTCGTATCTCAACAGGGGTGCCGCCCCGGGATTCAGTGATTCGTTCCAGCTCCCTGCCGTGTTTACCAGATTTTCCAGCCTAGTGAGCTCCTCCTCACTGAAACCGGGATCACCGGTCTTCCTGAGGATATTCTGCATGGCATACCAACCCTGAGTACAGCTCAGAAGCAGCCTGGTCAGCATATGCGACCTGCGGTAATCCACCAGGGTGTATGGTTCCATTATCTCCTCTCCAGCATTCTGGCAAGCCGGTCATACCGTCAGAGAATCACTGCTGCTCATCACCTGCGCAGGATAACATCCCCCAGGTCACATCCCGCCTCATCGGCAATAACCGGGCATTTAACCAGGAAAAGGTAATAAACAGGGGCGGATACTCCGGAAAGCGCCTCGAAGTTCCCCTGGCCCTTGCTGATTATCAGATCGGCCTCCCTGAATATCTCCAAGAACTCATCTGAGCAGAAGTCCAGGACCGTTCCGGGCACATCGGACCCGGAAGAGATAACCCTGGCTGCCTTATCCAGGCCGCAGAACAGGGCATCCTCCATCACGGCGTCATTTATGATGGGACGTTCCTTGACCGCGTAGATAATTTCTTTTTCCTCTCCCATCGATTTCATCTCCTCGATCAGGACCCTGTCGAAAACAGTCTCGCCGGCATTGTCGGCCAGATATAGAATAGTCCCGGACCGGCCCAACTGTTCTCTGAATCCCCGGTAGTCAAAATCCCTGCTGCTCTCTCTTTCTATCGACTCCTTCTCAGTGGAGATTATCCTGGACAGTTCCCCCTCCAGGTCAAGAGCATCTTTGGAGACATAATCAATTATGTTTCCCGCAATGGCAAGCTCCGCGGCGTTAAGAAGAGGATCTGCCGAAGACTCCACCCTGCTTTTGAGTTCCGGGTAGATATCCATCGCCATACGGTTGCTCTTCTCTTTTTCCTTGCGGTAAGGATCCTCCACACCGGTACGTTCTCTTATCATCCCGTATATATGCCTGGCCATCTCCACCGGTGGTTTGGATAGCGGGAACTCCGGGATGATACGGGCCACTCGGTCAAGTATCTCCTTCTGTTCGGCCATCCCGGCGCCGCTCTTTCTGGCAGCAACCAGGGCCTGTTTATAGAAGCATGGTATGCAATCCAGATATGTCTTCATATGGCCAATCTCCCTCTGAATACCGGCCGGAACGGACATTTAAAGATGTAAGTTAAACAAATAGAGCTGGGAATACAAACATTACAGAGAATAAAAGGCCGGCCCGGGCCTGTTCCGGACCGGCCTATCTCCCACCCCATCGCAATACCGTTCTACTTCAGAAGTATCATCTTCATGGAGAAATCCTTCTTCCCCGCTCTCAACCGGCAGAAGTAGACCCCGGAGCTGACCTTTTCTCCGGTGTCGGTCCTGCCTTCCCACCGGACAGACTTTTCTCCTCTGTCCTGCATCCGGTCAACCAGTTTCACCACCCTCCGGCCGGATATATCAAATATCTCCAGCACGACCCTGCACTTTTCCGGAAGGTAATAGCTGATTTCCGTGGCCGGATTGAACGGATTGGGATAATTCTGGCTGAGTGACAGTTTTTTCTCGGGAACAGTCAGGGGCGCTGATTCGAATAGAATCCTGCTACCCGCGCTGTCATTAACCTTCACCCTGTAGCTGTATGTCTCTCCAGGAACGATATTCCGGTCAACCACGGAGTAACACATTCCTTCGACTTCAAATTGTGTGTCCTCCAGCGGGTAGTAGGTGTCAGCTTCCGCGTCCGCCCGCAATATCACAAAAACCATATCTTCATCTATTTCTGAAAGGGTCCAGGAAATTACTATCCGCTCATCCTTCAGCTGGGCATCGTAAGACTGAAGCATGGTTGCAACCAGCTCGATATCCCCCGGGCTGAGCAGAGAGGAAGATCCGGTATTCCCGTGCAGGTCAACAGCCGCCACCCGGAAAAAAGCCTCATCATCAGGGTCCCATCCATTGACAAAGGCATATTCCGAATCTGTCGAACCGATTCTGTTGGAGGAGGAGGGCACAAAATCCGATCCGTCGTTCCGGTAGATATTATAATGTGAGATATCCTCCGCTGAAACCGGTTCCCATTCCAGCCTGACACCGGCGGGACTTTCCTGCTGCATTCCTGAGAGACCCAGGAGACTATCCGGGGCCAGGTTGTCAACTGAATAACCGCCTATCGGCTCGCTCACCCAGAATACCAGTGGATCCTCCCGGTGAGCCGCTACCTGGAACTGGTGCTCCCCTGTATTCCCCTGAATAGAATCACAGTATGTTGGCGCGGCGAAGGAATACTCCGGAAGCATCAGGGCATTCACATTCTTAACCCATTCCCAGGCGGTGATGCCGTAAAGACTGCGCTCAATTCTTATCGCCGGCCCCTGGAAATCCTGAGTTATATCTGACATTTCAACCGTTCCGGCCGAGTTTTGCATGTAAGGCGCTGACTCCGTCACTTCCAGTTTCCTCCATATTGAATAATGATTTATTTCAGAATAGAGATATTCATCCCGGTATGAACGTGCCCAGGTGATCAGCACGCTCCCCCCCTGATCACCAGGGACATCTTCGGCGGACAGCATTACAGGGGCTACCATCCCCCATACTCCATACCCATCCAGTCTCTGAGCGCAGACATCATAATCATCATTGATAACTGAGAAAACCGCGATGCAGGCCCCCTCCCCGCATGGAACCAGCTCAAGGTTTGCGGTAAACCCCACATTCTCGGTAATCCTTACACCTTCATCTCCCCAGCGGAGATTCCCGTTCCTGTCAATCCTCTGGGCTATCGGTATATCGTCGGTGTCATCGGTCCATGCCGCCAGGGCTCCTCCATCACCGTCGCACACCAGACCGAACGGTGTATCCACCGGATTGCAGGACACCTTCACTCCGTTATTTTCCCATAAACGCAAACCGTTTGGGGTCATCCTTGCGGCGTATATACTGCTATTGTCTCTGTAGTCCAACCAGGATATCAGCACCCCGCCATCGCCGTCCGGCACTGCGGTCGGCCAGTACTGGTCGGAAGTATCGCTGCAGACGGTCATACCTGCATAGCTCCAGCCGGCATGGATGCTTCCGGTCGAATCTACCCTGCTGAACATGATATCTTCGGAAGTGGGGCCTTCTTCCTGCCAGATCACATACGCGCCCCCCTCTTGATCCTCCACAGCTTCCGGGTATCTCTGATACCTACTGTTCCAGATCACAGCTGCTCCATCGGCCGCCCACCTGCACGATCCGCTGGAGTCTACACGCTGCCCGTAGATTTCACTATCCACCGTCCGCAGGTCCTCCCAGAAGATCAGCGCCCCACCCGATGCATCCGAAACAATTGCTATATTCTGCTGAGTGCTGGAGTCGCTGCATACAGCTATTCCTGTATCCACCCACTCCCTGGAACCGCCGCTTCCGATCCTCTGTGCGAAGATATCCTCGGATGTGGGGCTGCTGTTGTAATTGTTCTGCCAGGCGACAATCACTCCGCCGCCGCCATCTGAAACCAACTCCGGATATAACTGCGCGGTAAGAGCTGTACATACCTCCACTCCGTATGGACCCCACTGGATCATGCCGCTATCATCGATCTTCTGGGCATAGAGACAGTTTCTTAACTCTCTCATTTCATTCCATACTACCAGGCACCCCCCCTGTCCATCCGGTATAACCTCCGGATTGTCCTGAGAGGCAGTATCCGAGCTTACCTCCACACCCGCCCCCCACAACCGGTCGCCATGAGGTGAGATTTTCTGAACATAAACCTTGTGCTTGCTTCCGCTGAAGTCTATCCAGCTTATCAGGGCTCCTCCATCCCCATCTGAGGCTGAATAATTCCAGGTCTGATCTCCTGGCGATACGGTAACCAGGGCGCCATCCGCTTCCCACTGGGCATAAGAACCGGATACCGCCAGAAGGGAACAGATCACCATAATTAACATTATCAGGGTTAATACGCGCGACATCAGCCGCCCCCTTTCATATTTAACTGAAGTTGTATATTCCAAGGTGTCATTCAAATAATAATATTTGAATCTATCATTATATTTATCGCCATATATCCATGCGGTTTTAACACTAATTATCAGAAACTGCCTGTCAGTTACAGTATGAAGAGATGTTGACTCATTAGCGGTTCCGGGCAAATACTCTTGACCGGAAGGCATACTGAAGTTAGCATGGTAAAGGTAGAAACATTAATCAGGAGGTAATTAATGCCTGAATTCGGAAATCCATTCTCAGGTCTTGCCAATGACAGGAAACTCACTGAAGAGGAACTTATCCGCGCCATAAGGTTCATGATCGCGGCGGAGTACGAGGCGGTTCAGCTATATATGCAGCTGGCCGAATCAACTGACAATAAACTGGCCATAGAGGTGCTTAAGGATATCGCGGATGAGGAAAGGGTCCACGCGGGGGAGTTTCTGCGACTTCTTCATGAAATAGCGCCCGACGAGAAGGATTTTTACTCGGAGGGGGCCGAAGAGGTGGAAGAAGAAATAGAAAAGATGGGGGAATAGCATTCCCCGGCCCTTACCTATTTCAGCTCACAGCTGACAGCGCATATAATAGATCCGGCCTGTTGTATATAAGGCTTGGCTGCAGAGAAAATTGGCAATAATCTGGTTCTGCGGGGGCACTTTTCCAGGAGGGTGAAACTGAGCGGAAAGATCAGAGAATGGGGGCCTGCGGGCGCCGCTACCTGGCACCGCTTCACTTCTAAAGGGCTCTGGCAGGGAAAAGCAGATAATGAAAATAAGAAATTTCCAATCCTCCAACCTTCAGAGATGCAGAAAGCTGTGGGTGGAGATGGCCGGACGGTACCGGGAAATCTATGATGATCTCTCCATAGGAGGTATACACCCGGGACTGGAGTTCGATGAACATCTCGAGAAGGTCGGAGCTGAGATGACCTGGGTCTTTGAATCGGACGATATCCTGGTTGTAACCTCTGATATGCGGGGGCACGGTCTCGGGCGAAAGCTGATCGGGCATCTGGCCAGAAAGGCTGAGGAGATGGAGGTGCTCTGCCTGGGAGTCAACCCGGTGGGCAGGAATCGGGAAGCAGTGGAATTCTTCTGCGACTCCGGGTTCATAACACTTGGCCATATTCAGATGTTCAGGTGGCTGGAAAGCTCTTCTGAAGTTCA
>WJIX01000119.1 GCA_014730075.1 bacterium
GGAGGGAATTGATCCTTCTTATCCTGATAGTATTCCCTGAGCTCTTCATCGGTGACCTCTATGTTGTCCCATATCTCGCTGTAGGCGAGCTGCTGCATCAGATACCTGGCCCTGATCTTCTCCTCCCACTGCCTTCGTATCTGCTCCTCGGTAAGCCCGTACCGTTCCAGCTCCTCCCTGAACGCGTTCCTGCCTCCCATCTGGGTGATATTCCTCTCGATTGTGCTTTCCACCTCTCCCTCTACCTTGGACTGATCCACTTCCACCCCGGACCTCTCCGCGTGCACCGCCATCAGCATGTCCGCTACCAGGCCATCCAGGACCTCTCCTCTTACCTCATTTATCATACTGTCTTCTACACTTTCCTCTCCGCCCATCTGCATCAGAATCCTCTTCAGTTCCATATCATATTCGCTCTGCAGCACCGCGTTGTCTTCAACCACCGCAATAACCCTGTCGATGACCTGCCGTTCGCTCTCCTGGGCCTGCAGTCCGGCGCAGATGAAAGTAACCGCCGCCGCAACAGCGCATGAAAACAGTATCTTTCTTATCGGCTTTATTCTATTCATTGGCTCCTCCCTCCCTGTTCAGGAGTGTATCTTCCCGCCTGTAGAAATCATCATAGTAAACCACTCCTGTTTCCTCCCTGAGAGATTTGAGAAACTCCCTGTAGGCCCTCTCCCTCTTTTCCATAATCAGATGATTCATTATTTCTCCCCGGACATCCTCCATATGTATGCTTCCCAGCGCCTCCCTGCTCCCCACCAGCATCAGGATATGGTAACCAAATCTCGATTTCACTATCCCGCTGACCTCTCCCGGCTCCAGGGAAAATACTGTCTGTTCCAGCTCGGGAATCATATTGCCCCTGGTCAGATATCCAAGGTCTCCGCCCCTTCCAGCCTCGGGGTCCACCGAATAGCGGTTGGCCAGATAGGTGAAGCTTCTCTTTCCGATCATCTTTCTGACCTCTTCCGCCTTCTCCCTTGAATTAAGCAGAATATGCCTGACCCGGTACTCTCTTACATATTCACGGCGGTGACGGTTGAAGTAATCCTCGATCTCCCGGTCTGTGACCCTGACCCTTTCTCTCATCTCCAGGAAGAGCAGGTGATCGGCCAGGAATTCCTTTTCCAGCTTCTGAATTCTCTCTCTCACCCGGGGATCGTCTTTCAGGCCCCTGCGGAGCGCCTCCTGGTAGAGCAGCTCTATATCCACCCACCGGTTCAGATAGTCCTTCTTCTCCATCTCGTTGAACTGGGCGTTATGGTTGGCGGGTAACAGATTGTTCAGGCCGCTCCTGGTAAGGACTATATCCCCGACCTTCACGATATCACCGGGGGATGGGGTCCCCGGCTGCTCCGTTTCTTCTTCTCCGCACCCGGCCCAGATGACCGCCAGGGCAGCCAGCACCGCCACGCCAAGGTTTCTGCACCCCTTCAACGTCCTTATCCTCTTTTGAGCCTTGCCAGTTCGGCCTTTTCCAGATTTTCCTCATTGATGGTTATATTATATCTCTTCCGCCACTCCTGCACCTTCTTCTCGAAGAGGTCATTCTCCTTCTTCTTCTTCAGGTGCTGCTCCACAAACCTCCTGGCGTTTGCGTCGCTCAGTTTCTTGCCTTCCTGGATCTCCAGGAGCTTGATCACCACCCACCCGCGTGCGGTTTTAAAAGGCTCTGATATTGATCCCTCCGCCGGAAGGGAGAAGGCGACTTCATCCAGGGCGGGATATCTTCCCTCCACGCCAATCCCTACATTTACCTTGCTGTTCTTGTCCTCGATATGTTCTGAGTGCTCCAGGGCCAGCTTGGAAAAATTTCCACCCTCCCTGGCCAGCTGGGCCGCTTTCTCCACTATTTCCCTGTCCGAGTTGAGGATCAGCGCATAATCTCTCTGCTCCTGGGTTTTCAGCTCATCCCTGTGCTCCTCAATGTACTGCTCCACTTCCCCGGTTGTTACCGTAATATTGTTCATTACCGATTCACGGTACAGCAGGTTGACCATCACCTCTTCCTTCTTCTTCTCGTACCTCTCCTTGACCGGGGGGTACTCCAGGATCTTCAATTCATTCTCGGCGTAGCCGGGCAGGACATCATTGAAGAATTTCTTATGCATAAGGTCTACGATCATATATTTGCCCTGCTCGCGCCTTGGCCTGTCCGGAAGCGCGAGATTGTTATAGATATATTCATAATCCTCAAGGGTGATATCTCTTCCCTCGTAACTGGCCAGGAGCATACCCTTGAATTCATCACGGAGATTCAGCTCGGGGGCGTTCTTTCTGGTCACCTTCCTCTCTACGATATCCTTATTTGGAATATCCTTTTCGGGAAGGCTGTTGTAAGCAATCTCCAGCCCGTCCGGGTATATCTTGAAGTTCATCTTTTCCGCTATTTCCTCTTTTACTTCCTTCAGCCTCTTCTGCTCCTCCACATGCCGCACTCTCTTTCTGGCAAACTCCATATCCTCGTTCGGCTGGATAGTCCTTCTGTCATGGACCTTGATGATGCTGTACCCATTCTCCACGTGCACCACGGGGGTAATCTCCCCTTCGCCCGTATTCAGCAGCGCTTCCTCGATCCACCAGAACATCCTGCCTATATTCATGGTTCCAATCTCTCCGCCGCTATCTGCCGTTGGTGCAATGGAGTATCTTCTGGCCATTTCTGCAAAGTCCGCCCCCTCCAGAATCTCTTCCCTTATCCGCACCGCTTCCATGCTGTCCAGCACTGTTATCTGGCTCAGCACGAACTCCTCGGACATATTGTCGTAATAATCCTTCACCATTCTGTCTGTTACCTTAACCTTGTCCGCTATGTAGTACTTGGTCAGGGCCTGGACCAGGTAGGGGTTCCGGTACGTTTCCCAGAAGCCCACATATCTCTTATCCTTATGGTATCCCAGTTCTTTCGCCCGGAGGGCCATAACCTCCTTGGCAATCATGTAATCCAGGAGTTCGATCTTCCCTTCGATACTGTTGGTATCGGGCAGGTACTCGCTACCGATAATCTCGGAAGTCTTCTCAAAATCAGCTACCGTTAATTCCACATCCTCAACCGTGGCCACCACCATCTCGTCCTTGTCAGCCGGTGAACAGCTGAGATATACTGCGGCAACCAGTATCGCCGCTATCAGGATATTCCTTTTCATCTTTCCTCCTCTTTTCCGGAATCCTCCGAAAAAAACAAAGACTGACCCCTGCGGGGCCGAATCAACAACTCTTATCAACGACCTTGCATTTTCACTACTATATTAAACTACTATTTTTAACAAATAATTCCAATGTTTTCAACAGATAATCAAGGTCATCCAGGAGATTACCCCCGGCCGGGCCGCCGGTGGCTCGGGAAGAGCTCTCTCCTGCAGCGGCGCGAATTGTCACAGAGACCGTCTCTCCGGAGACGAAGGATACTCTATCCTCGAATTCTTCCACGATCCGGGAGATCATCATCCTGGAAGGAACAGTCTCGTCCCGGAACTCCACCCTGGTGCCGCCTCGGTCTCTGATATCCGCCATCGATATGCCGGTCCGGGAAGCCCTCAGCTTCAGCCCCACTACTCTTATCAGATTCGCCGCCGATTCCGGCAGCGGGCCGAATCTGTCCAGAAGTTCCTCTCTGATCTCTTCCAGGTTTTCCGGCTCCATCACTCTGCTGAGTCTCCTGTATATATCCATCCTCTCCTCTATGTCCGATATATATTCTTCCGGCAGGTAGAGATCGAGCGAACTCCTGATCTCCGCCTCCAGCTCCTCCCCGGCAGGCTCTCCCTTGAGGTTGTTTACCTCCTCTTTCAGCATCCTGGAATAGAGCTCCAGGCCCACCGCGTTAATATGACCGGACTGCTTGTGGCCCAGAAGATTCCCGGCACCCCTTATCTCCAGGTCCTTAAGGGCTATCCGGTAACCGGCCCCCAGATAGTCGAATTCGCTTATAGCCTTGAGCCGCTGTATCCCCTCTTCGGTTATGGTCTCGCCTTCGGGAACCAGCAGAAAGGCGTAGGCCTTGCGGTCGGACCGGCCCACCCTCCCCCTGAGCTGGTAAAGCTGAGCCAGACCGAACTTCTCGGCATGGTTTATGATGATGGTGTTTACATTGGGAAAGTCGAGGCCCGCCTCTATTATCATGGTGCTTACCAGCAGGTCGAATTCACCTTTCATGAAGCTGATCATCACTTTCTCCAGCTCCCTCTCTTTCATCTGGCCGTGCGCGTGTACTATCCTGACTGTCCCTGGTAGCAGACGGCGGAGATATCCCTCTATAACCTCGATACTTCGAACCCGGTTATGCACGAAAAAGACCTGCCCTCCCCTCTCTATCTCCCTCATCACGGCGTTTCTTATCTTTCCGTCATCCAGCGGCAGGATCTCGGTTCGTATGGGGAGACGGTTGCGGGGAGGGGTATCGATAACGGAAATATCCCTGATCCCGGAAAGGGCCATATGCAGGGTTCTTGGTATCGGGGTAGCGGTCATACTCAGCACATCCACGCTTGTCTTTATCTTCTTGAATCTCTCCTTCTGTTTAACCCCGAACCTGTGCTCCTCGTCCACAATCAACAGTCCCAGGTCGGCAAAGCTTATATCTCCGGAGAGAAGCCGGTGGGTTCCTATGGTTATGTCCACCTTCCCCTCCGCCACATCTTTCACTATCTTCTTCTGGCGGGACCGGGGAACGAACCGGCTTAGAACCTCGGTCCTCACCGGGAATCCTGACAACCTTGAGGAAACTGTCTCGTAATGCTGCATGGCAAGCACGGTAGTGGGGACCAGGAAGGCCACCTGTTTCCCCGAAAGTACCGCCTTGAAGGCGGCGCGAAGGGCTACCTCGGTCTTGCCGAAACCGACATCCCCGCAGAGGAGCCGGTCCATTATCCTTTCACTCTCCATGTCCCTCTTCACATCCTCTACCGCCGCCAGCTGATGGGGTGTCTCCTGATAGGGGAAGATCGCCTCCATCTCCTGCTGCCAGGACCTGTCTGTGCCGAAGGCGTGCCCATCGGCCACCTCCCTGGCGGCGTAGACTTCCACCAGTTCCCGGGCTGTCTCCTCGGCGCTCTTTCTGGCCTTTTCCCTCAGCCTGGACCAGCGGCCGGTGCCCAGTCTGGACAGCTCCGGCACCGCCTCCTCGGCGTTGGTGAATTTTTCTATCATCCTCAGCCGGTCCACCGGAATGAACAGCTGATCACCTCCGCCATACTTAAGCTCCAGGCATTCGGTCTTCCCCCCCTCCACTTCCAGCACTCTCATTCCCATGTATCTTCCGACTCCGTGGTCAAGATGGACCACCAGGTCTCCCGCCTTGAAATATGATGGATCGTAAGTCAGCGACCTGCTCCCGGAGCTCGGTTTCCTGTAAGTGTGGTGGTAACGTCCGAATACCTCTTCCTCGCTGAGAAAGAGAACTCCGGCTTCAGGCCAGGAAAATCCACCCGATATCTCTCCGGTCATGAAATCCAGGTCAAGGGATACCTCCTCCAGAAGCTCTTCCATCCTCTTTATCCTGGACTCGCCGAGACAGAACAGGAAGACCTGCCAGCCCTTTCCGGAAGCCCGTTTTATCATCTTCCGGAGCCTCTCCAGGTCCCTCCGGTAGTTTTCCGCCGGAGTGGTCTGGAACCTTATCCCACGGCCGCCCCTCAGGGTTCCGATCCTGATCTTCCTGCTGGAGGGAAAGAGCTGCCCTATGCTTTCAGCCGGCAGGTAGACTGATGAGGGTTCAGGATATATCTTCCCCTCCTCCCGGGTGGTCCGGTATCTCTCCTCTATTTCCGAACTGAAACGTTCGAATTCGGCTTCCAGCTCCTCGAACCCGTTCAGAACCACAGGGGGAGAACCGGGGAAATAATCCAGTACCGATCCCAGTTGGTTCATCACCGGGGCATAATGCTCCATCCCGAAGAAAGATATTCCTTCGCTTAGCCTTTGTACGGGCAGCATCAGCCGGCGCTTAAGTTCTTCAGTCTCTCCCTCCGCTTCCTGTTCCAGCATGGCGCGCAACCTCTCCACTCCCTGTTCATTCACTACCATGGGGCTGGGGGGCATTACGGTAATCTCCGGGATCTCACGCTTTGACCTCTGTGATTCTATATCGAACTCCCGGACCGATATAACCCTGTCATCCTCGAATTCGATCCTCACCGGGCTGCTCATCCCCACCTCGAAGATATCCAGTATCCCGCCGCGGAGGGCGAACTGTCCCTTTTCATCAACTATCCCGGTTCTCTCGTAACCGAGTGAAACCAGTTTCCCCAGAAGAGGAGTCAGCTGGTAGCTCTGCCCCCTGGAGATATTCATCAGCATCCGGCGAAAGAGTTCCGGTTCGAAGACCCTTTTCATAACCGCTTTCAGCGTGGATACCAGCACAACGGATGATTCTTCCAGAAGGCCTGCCAGGGCCTTCATCTGCATTCCGATCAGATCCCGGTCCGGTTCATGGTAATCGTATGGGAGCACCTCATCGTCAGGATAGAGCAGCACATTATCCACTCCGAAACTCATTAGGTCTGTGGCTGTCTCGTTCATACCGGCCGGGTCACTGGCGACTACCAGCATGGAGCCGCCCCTTTCCTCCAGCAACCTGGCCAGCAGGATTGCTCTGGAACTGCCCGAAAGCCCGGAGATCTCAATATCTTCTTCTCCGCTCTCCAGCATCCGGGTAATCCTCTGGAAGCCCTCCAGCCGGGCTATTCTTTCCTTAAGACTTTCCCACATCTTCGCTCCGGCGCCTCGCTGCTCCCTGGGCCACCATAAGTTCAATAATAAAAATGATCAGGGCCGCTATTATGACCCAACCGGTGATTTCACGCCCGTACCTGGCCTCATTGATCCTCTCTCCTGCCCCTTCCCCTTCCTCAATTATTTTCGCGCGGTCAATCCCCATTGAATCCGCTAATACCTCCGGCTGAATGTAGTCCAGCCTCGATTCGAGCGAACAGTCCGGGTTCACAGCCGCCCGCCTGACTGTCCGGTTATCCGAGATTACATTCAGATACCCGGGCCTGTCCACCGGCGCTGCGATCAGCTCGTCTCCGGCGAACCGGTAGTCCAGTCTTACTCCAGGTCTTTCTTCTCCATAGGGCTGAAAATAAATCGCCGGGCGGTTCTTATCATTTATCCTCCAGCGGGGCCGCTTTCCCACCAGGAACTCCCCTCCCGCTCCACCGCCCCCCGCAACTGAGAAAACCGCCTGCTGAACGATGGGAAGGAAATAGGGGGAAAGGACCAGCCCGCCACCGGCCACGGCCGGCCTGCAGACTATGAACACCGCTCTGCCTTCTCCAATTCTCTCCTGCCACATGAATGGGCTCCGGTCCTTGTACCGCATCGCTACCGCCGGGGAGGGGATCCCTTTGACCACCGGCTCAGCCACGAACCTTACACGGGAAAGGCTGCTGATTTCCTCGCGGGTGAAGGGATGAAGAATTTCCGGCACGGTTCCGGGGTCCTCCAGTGTCCTTTCCCTCCTTTCCAGCTCTATCGCCGGAGAGTGCCTGCTGAGAGCCGCGGCTGTTTCGACCAGGTTTTCCCTGACAAAAATCACAGCTCCTCCACCCCCTTCCAGGTATTCTCTCAGTACCTCCAGATCCTCATCCCACAGTTCGGGGCCGCCTCCCAGCACCACTGCGTCCGAATCCCTGATATCGGAACTGGTCACCCTTTCCGGTCCGGATACACGGAGTCTTATATCTCCCTCCGCTCCCCCGGGACTGAGGGCTTTCTCCAGGTAATACTGGCCCTCTCCTACCAGCAGAACATCTATTTTCTCTATCACGTGAATTACAAAAAGCCGCCTGTTATCATAACGCAGCCTGTCATCACCAAGCTCTATCTCTCCCCTTAGCCATCCCGGCTCTTCCACCGGAAATGAAAACTCCTGATACCTTCTCTCCCCCGGGCCCAGCCGGAGCTCCCGGTTAATCAGCCTCTCCCCCTCAACAGAAATACTTACCGGCACCGTCTCTGCCGCCCTGCCGGAACTGTTCAGGAGCGTTGCGCCGATCGTTACCACCTCCCCCGCGTGTATGGCCACACCGGGGCGCCTGATATCGATCAGAGCCACATTACCGGATACACTTTCGTGGATCGGGATCAGATAGGTGGCTGTTTTACCTCCGATACCCGGGCCGGCCTCTGCCGAATCCACCGGCGTCCCGGCATTCCTGTCCGTGCCCGCTCTGAAATCGGATATCAGGTACAGCTGCCTCACACCGTACCCGCTCTTCCGGAGGGTGCGGGCTCCCTCCAACAGGCCCTTTCCCAGATCGGCCGGCTTCCAGGAGGGCTCAATCCCTTCCAGAGCCTCAAGGGCAAACTCCCGACCACGGCCCTCCATATCGAATATCTCCTCAACCCCCGTATCCAGAACGGACAGAATCACACGGTCGCTGTTCCCCGCTCCCGAAATGATCTCCCCGGCTATCCCTCTGCCTCTCTCCAGCGGAGTCCCCCTCTCGCTCTCCAGCCCCATGCTGTAACTCCTGTCCAGAATGATACAGGAGGCGGTGGGTGCTGAGCCGGGGACCAAGGCGCCCTCTATAACAGGCCTGGAGAAGGCCAGCGCTACCAGGGCCACTGCCGCTATCCTCAGGGCCAAAAGCAGCCATCTTCGGAAATTTATTCTCTTCATGGACCGTCGCTGTGATGGCCGGAGAAAGGCCAGGGAGCTGAATCTGACCCTGGGCACCCTCCTCCTGCTGAAGAAATGCACAATCAGGGGCAGGGCCACCGCGGCCAGTGATATCAGAAATGCCGGATTCAGAAAATTCATAGGCGCTGTCAGTTCATCTTTTTTCTCTTGTTCAGATAGGCTACCAGAGCCTGGTCGAAGGTACTCTCCAGCGATAGCAGATTATAATCTATTCCGCTGTCCTTGCACTCAATCTCCAGGCGCCTGGTCCAGCCAGCCACCCTTCGGGAATATTCACCCTCCAGGAACCAGGGCTGTGTCCTGATACTCTCTTCCGTTTCCATATCCACAAACTGTACTTCCTTTCCGTAATCCAGGTTCAGCTCCATCGGATCAAGGATATGAAAGACCAGTACCTCGTGCCCCCTGATCCTGAACCTCTTGAGGGTTCTGATCACCTCCCCGGGCTCATCCATCAGGTCGCTTATCACTACCACCAGCCCCCTCCTCTTAATCCTTTCAGCAACGTACCCGAGCGCCGAGCTTATCCCGGTCCCGGCACCTGGAGTTACCCCGCCCAGCTCCCTTAGAATCTGGTGCATGTGGCTCCTCACCGACCGGTGCGGGGTCATCAGGTTTATCTTCTCGTCGAAGAGGGTCAGCCCCACCGCGTCCCTCTGTCTTATCATCAGGTAGCTCAGGGCCGCTCCCAGAAGAGCGGCGTACTCCAGCTTGGTAATATCCCCGCTGCCGAAACCCATCGATCCGCTCCGGTCTATTATAACCGAACAGCGGAGGTTGGTCTCATCCTCGAATATCCTGATGTAGTAACGGTCGGTCCTGGCAAAGAGTTTCCAGTCGATCTGCCTGGTGGACTCTCCCGTTATATATCTCCGGTATTCAGAGAACTCGGCGGAGAAGCCGTGATAGGGCGACCGGTGGATTCCGGCGATAAAACCCTCTACTATCAGCCTGGCTCGAAGGGCCATATTGGAAAGCCTGCTTACTACCCGCGGGTCCAGGAACTTCTCCGAATTCTGGCCTCTTCCCTCCATGGTTAACCCCTACACCTTTCCGGCAGAGGCCGCTTCCATCAGCCTGTCTATCAGTTCATCGGTACTAACCCCGTCGGCCTCGGCGTGGAAATTCGTTACCAGCCGGTGGCGCAGCACCGGGTGGGCCACCGCCCTGACATCCATGATCTCGGGGGTGGTCCTGCCCAGCATCACCGAGCGGGTCTTTGCCGCCAGGACCAGGTACTGGCCCGCCCTGGGGCCCGCTCCCCAGGAGAGGTATTTACCCAGTTCCCCCTCCTCCTTCTCCCTGGTCATCCTGACCAGGCTTACCGCGTACTGAAGCAGATCCCTTGATACCGGAACCTTCCGGACAGCTTCCCGTATCCGGAGGATATCCTTTCCCTCCAGGACCGGTTCAGTCCCGGGGAGTTCGGATGAGGTGGTCTTCTCCACGATCTCCAGCTCCTCCCCCTCGGACGGGTAGTCCACTCTGATATCGAACATGAAACGGTCCAGCTGTGCTTCCGGAAGGGGATAGGTCCCCTCCAGCTCTATCGGGTTTCGGGTGGCAAGTACGAAAAAAGGTGCTGGCAGCGGCCGGGTCTTGCCGCCCACTGTTACCTCCAGCTCCTGCATGGCCTGGAGAAGGGCTGCCTGTGTCTTGGGGGGTGTCCGGTTGATCTCGTCCGCCAGCACGACATTGGCGAACACCGGCCCCTTTATGAACTTGAATACCCTGCTCCCGGTGGTCCGGTCCTCCTCCAGCACCTCAGTACCCATTATATCGCTTGGCATCAGGTCCGGAGTGAACTGTATCCTGGAAAAATCGAGATCCAGCGATCTGGCCACAGTGGAGACCAGGAGGGTCTTGGCCAGGCCGGGGACCCCAACCAGTATACAATGGCCTCCCGCAAAAAGAGCAGTCAGAAGCTCAGTTACCACCTCCTTCTGCCCTATTATTACCTTTCCGATCTCCTCGCTCAGAAGTTCATATGCGCGGGTTAACTTCTCAAAAAGCTGTCCTTCGTTCATATTATCATCCTCTTCGGCTGCATTCGCGTTCATAACTGCTCAGACCTCTTCCTCCAGACCCTTCAAGTGCATGTTCAGGAATTTGAGGACCTCGCCGTACCCCTCTATCCTGTTCTCTTTTTTCCTGAACCCGTGTCCCTCGTCATCGAATATAAGGTACCTTACATCCACACCGTTCTCCCGGACCTCTTTCACTATCTCGTCCGATTCAACCTTAAGGACCCTTGGGTCGTTGGCCCCCTGAAGGAC
>WJIX01000120.1 GCA_014730075.1 bacterium
GAAAAATATAATCTGGATGATTTTGAATTCTCTGAGAATTATCTCTTCTTCTGGGACAAGCTGGAAAAGGCGAACCTGTTCCTGGAGGCGATGATAGAAACCGCCGGAAGGGATATAGACGACAGGGAGGTCCAGACCCTGCTGGATAATCCGGTCCCGGACGGAGGGTGGTGGAACTACGTGGTTGCTCTGATCGAAAAGTATGGGACGGTCCCCAAAGAGATTATGCCCGAGACCCGAAACTCATCCAGCACCGGCAGAATGAACCGTCAGCTCAACCGTATTGCCAGGTCATTCGCGACCAGGATAAGAAAGGGGTATGCAGATGGAGAGGACGTGGATGAGCTGCGGAAAGAGAAAATGGATATGCTGAAGAAGATATACCGGCTTCTGGTAATTCACCTGGGGCCCCCTCCTGAGGAATTCACCTGGAGGGTGGAGAACCGCGATGAGGAGATATTCGAAAAGGAATATACCCCCGTCTCCTTCTACAGGGAAGCGGTGGAAACCGAGCTGGGCGAGTACGTCAACATAATGGACCACCCAGCTCACAGTTACGAAAGACTCTACAGGATTCGCTACTGCCGGAACATGCCGGATGTAAAAGATATGGAATTTATCAACCTCCCCGTTTACAGGCTCAAGGAGTTCGCCAGGTCGGCACTTCTTAACGAAGAACCGGTCTGGTTCGCCGCCGATGTGGGCAAAGCGAACGATACCGATAACGGCATACTCTCCAGCCGGGCTTACGATTACGAATCATTGATCGGAAGCTGCCCCGGGATGAATAAATCGGAAAGGGTGCTCTTCGGAGAAAGCATCCCCGGCCATGCCATGGTACTGATAGGCATGGATATCGGAAAAAATGACAGCATCAGGAAATGGCTGGTGGAGAATTCATGGGGAAGCGACGCGGGGAACGATGGATTGTGGACAATGTATGACGAGTGGTTCGACAAATATGTGTTCTCGGTGATTGTGCACCGGCGCCATATTCCGGGAGATATACTGGATATTCTAGAAACCGAACCGGGAATGCTTCCCGTATGGGACCCAATGAGAAAAGCCTTTCAATAGGCCGGCAAGCGCGGCGGGGCCGATAATCTCCCGAGGTGCGCGGGATGAAACTTAACAGGGAAACTCCCGGCCCGGCCACTGAAGAATGAAATTGGATCAGTATTCTTCCATAACCCTGGCCCATTCCCTGGCCACTGAAATCCTTTTTTCCACCAGCCTGATTATTTTGCCATTCCTGGTTTTCTCACCCAGCTCTTCCCATTCCTCGATCGCCTTATCAACCTCTCCCAGGCGGGCATGCAGGTAACCTTTGATGAACATCGCCTTCTGATTGTCCGGCCTCCTGGCCCGGGCTTTCTTAATGAACCTGAGAGACTCGCTGAGCCTGTCCAGCTTGTAATATATCTCCCCCAGCATCCGCAATGCTTCGAAGCATTCCGGATCTATCTGCACTACTTTCTCGAATTCCTCCGCGGCTTTTTCAAGATTAAGCCTCGAGTAGTAATTCCTGCCTCTACGCAGATGCTTTTCTATTCTCTCATCCTCGCTTATCTCGGCCTGGTCCGTTTCATCCTCATCCCTGGACAGCTCTATCACATTCATCACCACCAGGCCGTAAATGAGCTTGCTGGTAGTGAACAGGTCCTCCTCCACCTCTTCATTTATCTCACACACAGACCTTAATCCGTCGACCAGCGAAAGTATTTCCCACTCCTTAGGTTTCAGATTCAGCTGCTGATCCTCCTGATCGCACAACCGGAATACCGAGTGCCTGGACGGAACCTTGTTCTTTATATTGGACCATTCATCGATTCTCCTGGCTCCTTCCAGAATCAGGTTCTCAGTATTGAGTCTGACCAGCAGTTCAGTCTTCTTGTCAATATCCTCCTCGATGAAGCGGCAGTCCCCATTCTCCCATTTGAATATTTCATATACGCAGTCCTTGATCCTGGAGGAGAAAAAACTGTCCAGATGATTACGGGATGATATCCCCTCACCCACCAGGCAATCGATAAGTGTCTCGTAGTTTCTGGATTTCTCTTCTATCCTTGCCGCCCCTACCTCATCCAGGACCCCCCAGTCCTCCAGCACCACCCCGGTAGACGGAGGTGACTTATCATAGATCGAGGCGAAGCAAACCGATCCGCAGTCAAAGAGTATGTGGGCTCCCTTCCCCAGGGCGGAATCTGTTATAATCAACCGTCCCGATTTCCTGTTATGGCAGAGAACCTGAAAAAGATCGAAAAGTCCCAGTTCATTTATTGACGATCTTATGGTCATGGCTCTAATCTCCTATATCCAGATCTTCGAAGAGAGTTTCCGCTTCATTATCATCGTTTCCGGAACCGGGGACGGCTTCATAATAATCATTCTTTTCCCGATCTTGCCTTTCAGAGACAGGTTTCTTCCCCGTTTTCCCCCCCACTTCCACCTTTTCCATCTCCGGTGGCTTTCTGTCTCCCTCACCAGGCGCCTCCGCTTCTTCCAGCTCCCGGATTCCTTCTGAAACTATCGATACCAGCGGCTCCCTTATCCGGTCGAACCGCCTCTGCACCCCGGCTCTAAGAATCTCCACCAGGTCCTCATCCACGGTCTGAACGGCATTTGAATCAACCTTCATCTGCTCATTTTCATCCAGGGTGGAAAGAGAAAAATTAAGCCCCGTGTATTCCCGGTTTATCTCCGCTGCGGCCAGTATGGACTGTATGGCATCCTTGAAATTCTCTTCTCTCAGATGAATCAGGCCCTTCAGATAAATCGCATCGCTGTGGTTCTGGTCCACACTGAGAGCACTCTCAATATCGAACAGGGCTGGAGTCAGCCGGTTCATTCTGTAATGCAGTATCGCCCGCTTCTCATAGAGGGTGGCGCTTTTGCCCACGAAAGCCTCCAGCCTCTGGATCAGGTTTTCCACCATCATATATTCCTCCTTCAGGAGGTTACATATCAGGAAATTAAAATTGAGCTCACGGTGGTATAACCGCAGATTGAGGCCTTTCTTGAACATCCTTTCGGCATCCTCCACCAATCCTATCTGATAGAGGATGACCCCCAGGTTATTTATTGTATCAGCGTCGGCGGAACTGAGTCTGAAAGACTGCAGATAACAGATAGCCGCCTTCCGGTAATTTCCTCGAAGATGATAAATTACCCCGCAGAGAAGGTATGGCTCCGGGCTCTCCGGATTGATCTGCAGAGCCTTCAGAAATGACTTTGCCGCTTCCCGCTGATTCCCCTCCAGCATGTGGATTTTGCCTATTTCAAGGTGAACCCTGTCTTTCTCCTCCATATCCTGCAGCGATTTCTCGAGTTCCTTGAGTCCCTCCCGGTAATATCCCCTTTCCCTGTAGGCCAGCCCCAGAGTGAATGATGTGCTCTCATGGGTAGGCATACCGCTCTTGAAATTACCGCCTCCGGAATCACCTGGCTGGCCCCTGTTCTCAGCCAGGGCCAGATTGGCCTCGCTGTTCTGGAAGGAGGGATTCAGCTTGGACGCAATCCGGCTCTCCTCCAGGGCGTCCTGAAAATTCCCCACATCTCCATTGGCGAATGAAAGCAGGAAATGAGCCCGCCAGTATTCCGGGTCCAGTTTTATCGCTGATCTCAATTCCCCAATCGCTTCCTCGGTCCTCCCCAGATTGTAATAAATCTCCCCTAATTCAGTATGGAAAACCGCTGATTTATTTACATTCTCGGCAGCCCCCAGATAGTTATCCAGCGCCTCCTGATTAAGCCCCAGTGACTTCAGTGCGCTCCCCAGGTGAATCCGGGCCATATAATGATCCGGATTCCTGTTCACCAGGTTCTTGAGAACACGGACAGATTCATCCAGCCTCCCCATGTTCTTGTAACTTACTCCCAGCCTCAGCAGTGCTTCATCGTTATCCGGATCGCTTTCCACGACCTCTCTCCACTTCTTTACGGCCGGATCTTCGATCCCGGTCTCGCTGAAGAGGTACTGAAGATTTTCCAGCGCCAGATTGAACCTGGAATCAACCTTCAAAGCGTTCTTGAACTGCTCCATAGCTTCCCTGTGCATCCCCTTCCTGTAATAGAGGACACCCAGATTATTCAAAGCACCCGGATCATTCTGGTCAACCCTGGAAGCAAAACCGGCGAGAACTTCCCGTTCGCTGTCGCTCAACTGGGGCATTTTATAATCCTTTCATCATTTCATTTAAGCGGTCGCGGGCAACTTGAGAACTTTTTCTATTACTTCAACTACTCTGGAAGCATTGAACGGTTTTATAAGGAAATCCCGTGCGCCCGCTTTCAGCGCATCCTGAACCAGTGCCTGCTGCCCCAGGGCGCTGCACATGATCACCCTGGCTGACGAATCGGTCGAAACGATCTTCTTGACGGCGTCAATCCCGTTCATCTCCGGCATAATAATGTCCATGGTAACTATATCCGGTTTAATCTCATTATACTTCTCTACGGCATCCGCGCCGTTGTCGGCCTCTCCCACTATCTCGAATCCACTGCTCTCCAGAATATCCGAGATCATCTTCCTCATGAATACCGCATCATCGACTACCAATACTCTTGCCTTCATTGTCAATTCTCCTTTCCGGATCATTCGATACCGATTGTGCTGAATATCATTTCCAGCGTTTCGGTAGTAGGAATCAAAAACAGGAATCCTTTGCATTCCTCTTCGGTTAAATTAAAAGCTGTTTCAAGAACGATGGCATAATCCGATTCGACGCTCAGGTCCACCAGTATCGAATCCATCACCGCTCCGAGCATATCCCGGGATATCTGGGGAACTGAATGCATTATCTTCTTCTTTAGAAAAACAGACATGGTGTTGAAATAGCATCCACACATGATATTCCCTACCTCTTTCAACACCGACATACAGTACTCCTCGGACTCCTTCTCCCTCCCGGAGCTCTTTGCAATCATCTTCACCATCTTGTCCGCTTCCTGGTAAGGGAATATCAGGAACATCATGCTCCTGAAATCATCGGTGTACCCTTCCAGATAAACCACCGATACCATCGATTCAGGGCCATTGAACAGATTGTAGATAATCTGAATCGGTATTATCTCCACATCGGTTATGGAAACATCGATCCTCTTCTTCAATAGCTTCGAAAGACCTGTGACCGCGTGAGCCGAGCCGATATTCCCCAGCTCCTTAAGGGCGTCAATTCTAAGATAGGACGGCCTCTTGATTGAACTCATTGGTATTCCTTTCTCTTAATAGAAACCGCGGATCCCAGATAAAAGCCACCTTCCCGCTCCCCAGAACCGTAGCGCCGGATATTCCCTGCGTTCCCCTAATGATTCCAGGGAGGCTCTTTATTACCACATCCTGCTGCCCCAGGATCCTGTCAACCGCGAGGCAGCCGCTGGCTTTTTCCGCATCCAGTACAATAATCTTGAAATATCTTTGAAACGAATCACTCCTGTCTATATTGTTGTTGTATATCTCCCAGGGCCGGATAACCGGAATCGGTCCATCCTGCGAGAGGTATACATCCGTGCTGCCGATTCTTTTCAGGGAGCCGATTTCAACTCTTACAGTTTCCCTGATATACTCCGCCGGAATTGCATGGATCTGGTCTCCCGTCATGAAGAGCATAGCCTTGATAATGGAAAGATTAATCGGCAGTTTGGCGCTGATCCTGGTACCGGCTCCCTTTTCACTGACAACATCGAGCGAACCGCCCAGCGAATCCACCGTTTTCTTGACAACATTCATACCCACCCCTCTTCCGGAATATCTTCCCGCCTTTTCCCTGGTGCTGAATCCCGGTTCAGCCAGGATACGGCACAATTCCTCGCCCGATATCCCCCTGCCTGTTTCTCCGCCAGGCCTTCCCACTTTATCCAGATCTATTCCGCTACCGTCGTCCGAAACCCCCAGCACTATGTAATTCCTCTCGCGCCTTACCGATACCTCGACGGTGCCGGTCTCGCACTTTCCGGAATTAACCCTTTCCTCCGGAGTTTCTATTCCATGATCAATTGCATTCCTGATCAGGTGGACTATTGGATCAAGCATCGTTTCCAGTACAGTCCTGTCAACACCTATCCCGGGACCCGTTATTTTCAACCTGACTTTCTTGTTCAGTTCTCCGGAGATATCCCTCACCACCCTCTTGAACCTCTGAAAGACATTCCCCGCCGGAACCAGCCTGGCCTCCATGACCTCCTTCTGTATTTCCGATACCAGCCGGCTCGAGGAGGCCAACTCTTCCGTAAGCGCTTTGGAGTTGAGTTCCCTGGCCATATTGGACAGCTTTATCCGGCTTATAATCAGCTCTCCTACCAGGTCCATCAGCTCGTCCAGCCTCCTCAGCTCGACCCTGGTAGAGGATATCTTTGAATAACAGGTGCTGCTGCGGTTTATCACCTTTTCACCGTTGCCCGGACCGGAATCGCCAGATTCTCCGGTCCTGTGCCGGGCAGATGAGTCTCCTTCCCCGCTGCCGGTGAAATTCTCACTCAGAAGCTTTTCTATTCTGGCTACCAGGTCCCCCGTATCCTCACCGCCGGCCGGCTCTACCACCGCGGAGACCAGGGACCGAAGAGTATCAACCACCTTCAAGAGTGTATCTGTTCCCTCCCTGGTAATATCCCGGTCACCTTTTCTGAAGCTGTCCAGTATGTTTTCCAGCATATGGCTGGTCTGTACGATGGAATCGAATCCCATAGCACCGGACATGCCTTTCAGGTTGTGGGCATGCCGGAAGAGTTCATCCACTACCGAAAGATCGCTATCCTCCTCCAGCTTCATCATCCCGCTTTCCAGGGCCTGAATGATCTCTTCGGTCTCGCTGATGTAAAGAGACGTATATTCGTTAACGTCCATGAACCTTCTCTTTCGATTCTATCCTGCTTACTTCTTCTTCTATTATCCCCGCTATTTCAGGAGGCCCGGCAACCCTGTCTGCCAGTTTCTTTTCTATTATCGAACCGGGTATCCCCGAAACAATGCAGCTATCCGGACTCTGAGCAATTACCCTTCCCCCGAAACCGTGAAGAACGTTACAGCCGGATAGGCCGTCTCTTCCCATTCCGGTCAGGATAACAGATATCATCCTTTCCCTGAAGACCGGCGCAAGAGAGGTAAGGGCAAAGTCGATGGACGGACAGGCCGTTCTCTGAGAACTGTTCCTGGGAAGGATCGCTACTGAAGGTACTCTTCCCCTTTTCTCATAGATAAGGTGTCCGCCCCCTGGCGATATCAGGACCCTCCCCGGTTCTATATTGTCACCATCTTCCGCCTCACTGACATCGATCTTTGATCTCCCATCAAGTCTTTCGGCCAGATACCGGGTAAACTCAGCCGGCATATGCTGCACCACTATCACCCCTGCCGGCAGCTCCGCCGGCAGGGCCGGTATGATCTCCATCAGAACGTTCGGACCCCCCGTGCTGGCGCCAATCAGAACTACTGCCTCCAGTGAATCCGGATTAACGCTGCCCCTTCGGGTATTGAACCTGTAGTGAGGCGGGGCGAATCTCATCTTGCTGACATTTACCCCGGCCGCTATCTTGATCTTGCAGATGAGCTCTTCAGCCTGGAAGTTCATGCCGCTTCTGCTCTTAGCCACAAAATCGACCGCCCCGTAATCAAGGCAGGTCAAGGCCTTCAGGGCGGCCTTTTCCCCACATGCGCTGAGGACTACCACCGGGGTGGGCCATTCGCTCATCAGGTAACGTAAAGTCTCCAGTCCGTCCATCCGGGGCATTTCAAGATCGAGGGTTATGCAGTCTGGCCTCAGCTCCGAGACCTTCTTAAGCACTTCGGTGCCATCATACGCTATCCCGGCAACCTCAATGCCCGGATCACCGCTCAGTATGTCTGCTATCATCTTACTCATGAACCTGGAGTCCTCGGCGACCAGGACCCTTATCTTATTCCTTTTTTCAGCTATCATCACATTACCTTTTCCTTGCCGGTAATATCTCTTACCAGTACCGATCCGTCAGAAAGGTCGAACAGGATAGTCCTGCCCCTGCTCCCACCCACGCTTTCGCTCACCACAGGAATACCCTTGCTGTCAAGAACCTCCCTTGCCGCCCTGATATTGAGGGCGCCAATCTGTATAACTCCCCTGCAATTGGGCCTGCTGTCGAACATGGTGGCTCCCCCGAACAATTTGGCCGCTATCCTGTTCGGGTCCCCTCCCGCTTCTGACATTTCGGAAATCATTACCTCTATGGCCGTATCCACGAATTTCCCCTTATTTGAATTATTCTTTACTTTTTTCCAGCTGGGGTGCATCACGTGAGCGAGCGCACCCACTCCCGCCCTGCCATCATAGAGTACGATACCAAGGCAGGATCCCAGAGCCATGGTCATCATTCTGGCCGGGGTCTTCATTATCCTGTATTCAGCCATCATCACCCTTACTACATTGGATCCGGTGTTTTTCATAAGATGTTCAACCTGTCTCCATCTGAATTTAATCAATGCTCTCATAACCGCTGGCTGATTACACCACGGTATCGGCCTTATTAATTTCAGCGATATCCACGAAACTTCCGATAATCCTCTCAGGATTTATACAGAGGATTATTCCATTCTCCTCCTGTACTATTCCATCCAGGACCTCTCTGTTTATATTCACATTCCCGATTTCCGACTTGATCCTGGACTCGGCAATTTTTGCAACCTCTATTACGCGGTCGACCTCAAATCCCACTCCCCCTTCTTCTCCGTCGATGATAATTATCCTTCTGCTCTTGCTATCGCTTCCGGCTTCATTCTCCAGAGTGCCCAGGGCGGCCGATATCTCCAGTATCGGTACTATCTCACCCCTGAGATTTATAACTCCCCTGACCTGAGCAGGCATACCGGGCACCGGGTATGTACTGATAGGCAGAATCACCTCCTTTACCTTCCCAATATCCACCGCGTATCTTTCGGCACCGAGGGTGAATGTTATGAACTGCTTCTGCGGGGCCGATATGGTTTCAGATTCCATGTTATTATCTCCATCTCCGGTTATCTATCATCGCTACACTGCCACGGCATCGGTCTCGGAGCCGGCTCTGGCCATGTTGAACCGCTCCACGTTCTCTCTCAGTTGTATGGACAGGTCGCTGAGCTTCTGCGCTGATGAGGCCACATCCTCCATACTGGTGGTCATCTGCTCCATCGAAGCGGCGCTCTCCTGGGTAGCGGAAGCGTTTTGTTCCGCGCTCTGGGATATCTCTCCAATGGAGGAGATCACATTGGACATTCCCCGGCTGAGTTCCTTGGTGGCGGCGGAGATCCTCCTGGCCATTTCTGTTGAACTCTCCAGCACCTGTACGATTTCATCCAGCGATTTCCCTGTCCTGGTTATCACCTCCCGTCCTTCTGTCACCTCCTTGGAACCGAGTTCAATGCTGTGTACCGCGGTCTGGGTATCTTCCTGGGTCTTGAGAATCAGAGCAGCGATCTCATCGGCCGCCTTAGCGCTGCCTTCGGCCAGTTTTCTGACCTCATCGGCAACCACCGCGAATCCGCTTCCGGCCTCACCAGCCCTGGCCGCTTCGATAGCCGCGTTGAGTGCCAGCAGGTTGGTCTGATCGGCAATATCAGTGATTACATCCACTATCTCACCTATCTGATTGGACCTCTCTCCCAGGTGCTTAATGATCGCCGCCGATTCCTGGGTAACATCGTATATCTTATTTATCTTCTCCACCGCCTCCCCTGCCGAGTCTCCGCCCTTTCTGGCGGTTCCGGAAGCATTGGCGGCCGCTGAAGCGGCCATTTCGGCACTGTTAACAACCTGTTTTACCGACCTCTCCATATTCTTTATCTCCCTGTTCATCTCCTCTACCTTCTGGGCCTGGAGGTCTGACGATTTGGCTATATTCTGAATGGTCAGGGAGGTCTCTTCAGTAATGGAGTTTACTTCCTCGGTGGAGGCCGAAAGAGACTGGGCGGAGAAATTAACCTTGTCCGAGGTGTTCTGTACGATATTTATAATTTCGGTGATATTTCTGAATATCCCGTTCAGGTACGAACTGAGCTTGCCCAGTTCATCCTCAGACTCGATTTTCAGGTCATCCACCAGTTTGCCAGTGTCGGTGGCTACTTCCTTGCAGTAAGCCAGAAGCCTTACCGCCGGCTCGCGTATGAACTTGTTGCTTACGAAGTAGAAGAGGTATGAAACAGCCAGTAGCATTACCGCGGTAATGGAAATCATTTCCCACCTCAGACCGGCTATATCGGGCGGGGCCGATATCCCTGATTTCAAGAGCACCCTGATACGCCTGTTCCCCGGAAGAATAAAGGGGAGCTTCATCCCCAGCGAGCCCTTGTTCCTGCTCCGGGCCTCCTGCCCCTTCCCCTTTTCCTGATCACCTGAACCGGTATCCATGGTGGAGACCAGCACCCCTCCCTTTTCATCAGTAACTTCCACCGCTTCCACCCAGGGATGTTTATCCCGGTAGGATATCAGAAAATCTCTCAGCTCATCCCCTTCCTTGGCGATGAATTTATTCAGGGGAAGCTGGCTGCAGTATTTGATCCAGAGGGCATCCCTCTGAGAGACCGCTTCCGAGATGGCGGACCTGGATACCTTTTCAAGCCAGAACGATCCCACGGCGCAAATAACCAGAATGAATACCACCGAGACCATCATTATAGACCTGGTGGGATGTTTCCTGAAATTCAGATACTTCATTTTTCCCTCCAATCAATTGATGAACCTTATGCTGAGCCCTTGATCTTCCTGTAGAGTTTGATAGACGGGCTTTGAATCCTGAATAAACCATAAGAATCTCCACTAACCGCTTCACTCTTTCCCAGTATTAGAAACCCCCGCTCTGAAAGTGCCGAATAGAAATTGTTCAGTACTTCTTCGCGATGGCTGTGTTTGAAATGGATTATCACATTCCTGCAGAGTACCATATCGGCCCTCTTCAGGGGCGGGTCAGAGAATATATTGTGAACCCGGAAGGAAACCAGCTTGCTGACCCGAGGGCAGATGCTGCAGGTCCCCCCGTTTTTCATGATATATTTATTCCTCATTTCATCAGGTATCTTCAGCGCTTTCTCCGCCGGGTACTGACCCTTTTCAGCCAGGAGGCAGGCCTGTTCAGATATATCGGTCCCCAGCACCCTGGCCCGGATACCGGTTCCCTGAATCCTGGCGGCCAGCAGCATGGCAATGCTGTAGGCTTCTTCGCCGGTCGAACATCCGGCGCTCCAGATGGTCAGGCCGGACTGTCCCTTCTCGATCTTATCCTCTATCATCCCCGGTATTACCCTGCTGTCCAGATACTCGAAGACATCCCTGTCGCGGAAGAACTCAGTAACCTTTATGGTAATCTCCTCGGTAAGGTTCTTAAGCTCGGAAGGGTCACTGTAGAGACAGTTCATGTAATCTTCCATATCGGAAATACCCCTGACCATCATCCGGTGTGATATCCTCCTTCTCAGGGTAGTGGGACGGTATCCGGCCAGGTCAAGGTTGGTCCTTGATTTCATGTACATAATGAGATCTTCGATCTGTCCTGTTTTAAGCGATTTTTCCATACCCGGCCCCAGATTTATTTTTTCCTAAAGTCTTTCTGAATCCCGCCGATAATATAAGGGGGATTCTTTACCCGGGAACCGAAATTGCAAATGATATTCCATCAGTTGATTGGTACTTTCTTTTTAATGCCGGGCCCATGATAATGGAAAACGCACATCACATTGGAACAAAAAGAGTTATGCTTATTACTGAAACATTAACAGGGCCTTCGGAGGAAGATCGCGGGACAATGAGGTCCTCTGTGGAATCATCCTCCGCATATTGCTTTTTGCGAATATTAAATATGGAGGTTGGAAAATGAGAAAATATTCGGTCAAGAATGTGGATGTATTTACTACCGTCCCCTTCAGCGGTTACCCCTCAGCGGTAATCACTTCGGCTGAAGGGCTTACCGACCGGGAGATGCAGAAAATAGCAGAGGAGATCAGCCTTACCGAAGTGGTATATATTACCCCGGCCTGGGGAGGTAAATCCCAGTTCAGAATCAGGTTCTTTACCCAGAGTGAGGAGATCAACATCAGCGGACACAGCATGATCGGAGGTTGCTATGCCCTTCTGGAGGAAGGGAGGATCAGGCCGCGGGAAGGAAGGACCAAGATCTACTTCGAGACAAAGGAAGGGGATATACCGGTAAACCTCTTCTTCAGAAAGGGCAGTGAAAACAGAGGGGGCGGGATAAAAATAGAAGGAGGACTTCTGGACAAGATAATGATAAAGCAGAATTTGAAAGATGACAGGCTGTCCGTAGTTGAGCCGGACGAGATAGCTGATATTCTGGAGGTAGACCGGAATATGATTATTAACACCGGTTTCCCCATAGAGGAGATAGACACGGGCCTTCATCACCTGGTGGTCCCCATAAAAGAGCTTGATACCCTCCATGCTATCAAACCTGATCTGATAAAGCTGAGCATTATGAACAGAAAATACGGAATCCAGATTACTGATATCTTCTGTCTGGATACTGACGATGAGTCTACCGCCCATAGCAGGCATTTCGGCCCAGTGGTTGGAATACTCGAGGCGTCCGGGTCCGGCATGTCCGCGGTAGGGATAGGCTCATACCTTACCCGCCACGGCCTTACCGCGGGAAAGACCATGGTATTCAGGCAGGGTAACGACATTGAACACCTCTCCAAGGTATACTGCTACATCGATCCCTCAGGCAGCGATTCCAGGTCGGTTTACGTGGGTGGCCTTGCAACAACATCGATGGAAAGATCGATAGAGATCAAGGAAAGTAGCGGAGAGGTTATCTTCTCCTGAGAATGAAGTCAGTTTACGGTATGCATCTTATCCTTATCACTTTCTCTGCCGGGGAGATCAGCAGAGCTGTACGGGATTGAAAAGTAAAAAGTAACCCCGGAACCTTCTTCCGATTCCAGCCAGACTTCACCTCCGTGCAGCTCCACATAATGCTTCACCAGCCGAAGCCCTATACCCATTCCTTCCCAGAGCCGGTCCTCCCCTCCGTCCACCTGGGTGAAATCCTTGAATATCTCTTCGATCTGGTCCTCATCCACACCTGGCCCGTCATCGCTGACTGCCACTACCGCTTCTCCCTCTCCCCTGCTGGTCCTGACCCTCACCTCACCCCCGATATCCGCAAACTTGACGGCATTGCCGAGCAGGCTGGCGCAGACCTTTCTTATCAGCAGCGGATCAAACTCGATTATGGGAAGGGAGAGGTCCAGGTCATGATGTATCCTGATCTTTTTCCTGGCCGCTTCAGGCTCGATCATCTTCCCGGAGAGGCTTACGATTTCATTGATGCTGGCCGGGGTCAGATTCAGCATGGTTCCGGAAACCTCGATCCTGGACAGGTCGAGCAGGTCATTGATTGCATCCAGCAGTTTCTCAGACTGTACCGAAATAATATCCAGGAACTCCATCAGGGTCCCCTTGTTCATGCTCTCGTCTGATAAATCATGTTGTATGGTATTGACATAGGCCATTACCACCGAGAGCGGAGTCCTCAACTCGTGGCTGACCCTGCCCAGAAATTCTCTCTTCAGCTTGTCAAGCTGTGTGAGTTTCCTGTTCTTGTCCCTCAGCTCCAGGTTCTGCTCTTTAATCTTCTTCTCCAGCTGCTTTCTACCCGTGACATCATGGCATATATAGAGGATATATGGGCGGTCCTTTATTCTGATAATGGCCGGTTTTATATCCATGAAAACCGGCTCTCCGTTTCTCTTAAGGAATGAAAAATCCCCCAGGGAGCTCTTTTCACGCTTCAGCACATCCGCAATATCAGTCTTGGAGGCATCCCTCCTGTCCGGGGGTATCAGGTTATAGACCGAGTCCCCAATCAATTGATCCCTCCTGTATTCCAGGAAGGTGCTCATAGAATGGCTGCATTCCACAATATTCCCGGAAAGATCGGTTATGAATATTATATCCCTCGCAAATTGCATCAAGGATTTATATTTCTCGCCCAGACTGTGTATTTCGTTGAACAAAAGTGAGTTAGCTACCGCTATGGAGGCCAGTTCACTGAAACTCTTCAACAGCTCCAGGTCCTCCTCTCCGTAATAATCATCCTGCCTGCTGCCCACATTCAGGGTCCCTATGAGCGAATTCCTCACAATCAGCGGGACCACAATATCCGACCCCAGGTTTTCATCCTTCATTATTTCCCTGAACCTGTCGTTATCACGAATCTTTTTCCTGAGAATCGGTTCTCTGTTAAGGGCTACCCAACCGATCAGGTTGTTCTCATCCAGAGGTACGTACAGTTCTTCTCCCGGATTCAGGCCTTCTTCCCGCCGGGAAATATGCCGGATATACAGGCAGTTATCATCCTCCTCGTACACTGCCACGCAAATAAGGTCGCAGTCTATGATACCGGCCAGTTTTCTGGATATACTTGTCAGCATATCCTTCAATTCCAGCCGTTCGTTGATCAGACCGGCAATTTCAATAAAGGCCTTCAACTGCCGGCTGTGACTGCAATTCTTTTTCTTTGAGCGTCTTCCGTCATTTGGCATGTCATTCATTTTCTGCGCTATTCTCCAGATCAATCCCGCCGCCTGGTCATCCAGTAATTATTCATATCCGGCAGCGCCCTATTTAGACGACATAGTGCAGGAAATATTCCAGAACGTGAAAATGAATTGAAATAAAGATGAGCTGCTTACTTGAATGAAAAACGGCTTTTGAAATGCCTCAGAGGAAGCTCTCTGCCATATTCAACATTTACTCCGGGAATCCTGTCTCTGTTCTCATAAAGGATCCGGACTGATTCCACAAAAGCGGAAAGGTCCCTGTCTTCATAGCAGAGACGGGGAACGGCGGCTCTTACAAAATTGACCCGGGGGTCCGGCGGAAACTCCCTTTCACCATCGTAATGTCCAAACGCGTATATCCCCAGCTCGCATACCCTGTGGCCAGCGATCAGCAGAAGAGCGGTAAGAGAAACGCCCATGAATTCATCCTGCCTCCCAGGCCCGAAGAATCTGTCCATATCGATATAGACCGCGTGTCCCCCCACCGGTTTAATTATCGGTATCCCATAACTGTCAAGGTTCCTCCCCAGCCTCTCCACCTGCCCGATGCGGCAATCCAGGTAACTATCCTTTACTACCGTACGCAGCCCCTCCACAATACCCTTTATATCCCTTCCGGTAAGCCCTCCATAGGTAGGGTGTCCTTCTGTCATTATCTGGTGATCGATGATCTGCTCTCTGAAACCGGGATAAGCGCGGTCAAAGCGCCCACCACTTCTTATTACCAGGGCGCCACCCATATTGACCAGCCCATCCTTCTTCAGACTGGTATGAAACCCATCCACGTATCCGAACATCTCCTGGATGATCGCGGTAATCGGTTTTTCGGAGTAACCAGGTTCCCTCTTCTTGATGAACCAGGCATTCTCAGCGAACCTGCAGGCATCCAGGAAGAAGGGAATATCGTAACTGCCGGCAATTCTGCTGATCTCCCTTATATTGGCAATCGACACCGGC
>WJIX01000121.1 GCA_014730075.1 bacterium
CAGCATAGCCGGGGCCAGGTACTTTCCCCGCCTGGCTTTCATGGACTCGGTAGCAGCGCTGATAGTAGCGGTATTCATCCTGGTAATATCGATAGATATAATGAAAAAATCTATCAATAAGATAATCGACACCTCACCTTCTGAAGAGCTGATCCGCGAGGTGGCCGGTCTGATGAAGAAGGTCGAAGGAGTAATCGGGGTCCATGATATCAGCGGCAGGTACTATGCCGATATAATAAGGATGGAGGCGCATCTGGAAGTACCCCCGGATATAACCGTGGCTGAAGCCCACCGTATAGCAACTGTTGCCGAGGAGAGGGTGGTCAGTGAATTCGATCAGATATCCAGCGTTTTGATACACCTGGACCCCTACCGGCAGGACGGGCACAAAGGCGCAGAAGGCCAGGCTGGACCGGGCCGACCCGAAACCAATGGAAATGAAACCCTGGAATCAGAACTGGGAAGTGATCAATGAAAAAAATCGAGTTCTTCAGGCACAACATCGAAGAAGAGGAGATAGAGCGTGTAAAATCTGTCCTCAATTCTCTGTTTATCACCACCGGAGACCAGAATACAGAATTCGAGAAGAATCTGGCGGAATATCTGGATCTTCCCTTCACCGCTACCGTTACCAGCTGTACCGGGGCGATGCATCTCTCGCTGCTTGCCGCCGGAATCGGGCCGGGAGACGAGGTGATCACCACCCCATTCACATTCGTGGGAACGGCGAACAGTATACTTATGGCCGGGGCTACCCCGGTGCTGGCCGATATCGACCGGTCCACCGCGAATATAGACCCGGATGCGATCGAGGATGCGATAACACCCCGTACCAGGGCGGTGATACCGGTCCACCTGTACGGCCAGATGTGCGACATGGAGGCGATCAGCGACATAGCCGGCAGGCACGGGCTGACTGTTATAGAGGATGCTGCTCACTGCCTGGAGGGTGAATGGAAGGGTAGCAAACCGGGGCATTATGGTGATTACGCCTGCTTCAGCTTCTACGCCACCAAGAATATTACCAGCGGAGAGGGTGGCGCCATTTCGGTGAAGGACAGCGGAAAACACAGCCTTATCAGAAAGCTGCGGCTCCACGGATTCAGCACTGACGCAAGCGAAAGGTACACCTCCAAGTTCAAGCAGTACGATGTTGATATCCTGGGCTGGAAATACAACATGGACAATATCCATGCCGCCATACTTATCGAGCAGCTGAAAAAAACCGGCCGCCTGTTCCGGCGCCGTAAAAAGCTCTACCGCCTCTACAGCCAGGGGCTGAGCCGCATCGACGGAGTGGAGCTTCACCATATCCGGGATGAGGCGGAACACGCCTGCCACCTGATAACTATCCTGGTAGACCCGAAAATCAGAGACCAGGCCCTCTCCCGACTCCAGGACCGGGGTATCGGGGTTTCCATCAACTTCCACCCCCTGCACCTGTTCACCTACTACCGGGAAAGGTTCGGATACCGCGAGGGGATGTTCCCCGCATCAGAGGAAATTGGCTCAAGAACCATATCGCTCCCATTCTATCCCAAGCTCAAGGACGAAGAGGCGGAATACGTTATTGAATCGGTAAGGGATATCCTGGAGAGGATTCAGGATTAATCGGAGCACGGCCCGGCGCCCTCGGAATTCACCGGAAGCCAGACCGAAAAAATGCTGCCGGCCCCCTCTCCGCTCCGGCAGAACAGTCTTCCCCCATGCCCCGCGACGATACGCTGGGAAATGGTCAGGCCCATCCCCAACCCCTTCACCCCGTTAAGAGGAGAGTTGGATGCCATCCTGAACGGTTCCGAAATAAATCTTATTTCGCTCTCCGGGATACCTATCCCGTTATCCCCGATACGGCAGACGAAATAGCTGCACTCCGACGATCGGGTGATCTTTGCCGAGGCAGCCCCGGCCGGTTGATCATCCTCCCGCCCGGAATACTGCCCCTCCTCCTGCCCCATCTCAGGAAAGGAGTTCCCCAATTCAATCCCCTCCTCCTCTGACGGGCTCTCCCCGGTTACCAGCATCTCTATATCTACCCGCCCTTCCTCCTCCACGTAATTCATCGCATTCTCGATAAGACTCCTGAAAACCAGTCTTATCTTAGAACGGTCCAGCATGGTAAGCACCCGCCCAGCGCTGTTCTCTATAGACATGGCAATATCGTTCTCCTCGAAATCCCGGGCCAGTTCCCTGATGCAGTCCTTGACTATGGAGGCGGCATCGGACAGTACCATTTCAAAGGCGTTGCTTCGAAGCTCAATGTCATTATAGGAAAGCAGTATCTCCACGGTATTCTGGAGCTTTTCCACCCCGTTCTTTGCCATGGAGATCAGTTCCTGATCCGATTCCTTCCCCTCGATGGAATCGACCGCGCTTCTTACCACAGTCAGGGGAGTTCTGAGCTCATGTGATGTATGGCCGATAAACCGTTTCTTTACGTCAGAGAACTTCTCCAGCTCCAGCCTGGAGCGTGTGGTCTGGCGGTGAAGCCATAACGCTCTGATCAGGATGGATGCGATTCGGTATACTATCTCGGCCAGTTCCTGGTCCATATCGGGCGGAGGGCCCGGTCCGCTCCCCAGGAAGATAGCCCCTATTAGTTGATCGTCCTCCATGATCGGAATGGCCCTGATGTATCCATTACCGGCAAGCAGGCTACCCTCTCTCTCTGCTTTTCCCCCCTCATCCTCATCCCGGAAACTGCCAATCTCCACGAAATCGTTCCGGCCCGCAAGCAGGCCGGTAAGGGATGATCCGGGATGAAGGGCTGGCAGATCATCCATATCCCCACCGGAGCAGTAATAGGGTTCTATCAGACCGGATGCGGGACGGTGAAGATAAAAGGCAACCTTGACATAACCGATCCTGGTTATCAGGACCTCCGCAAACAGTTTTATCACCTCGGCCAGGTTGCTGGTCTTCTTGAGTTTTCTGAACAGCCTGAGCAGAGTTCCGAACTCCTGCTTCTTTCTCTGCAGCTGCTCTTCGAGTTTTTGCAACTCGGCACTTTCGGCCATAGTCCGGGTGCTTGTTTCGCTCATTATATTTCCGTTTCAGGGCGGCCCGACCGCCGGGATTAAAACCTGGCTTTTCAAAGGCTGGATGATCAGTTCGGTCCAGCCGTTTCCAGTTAATTTATCGGTAGTAGAACGGAAATATTAACAGGCGATTTTGCGGGCGGTCCGTAACGCCATTAATCTTGACCCCATCCGGAAAACTGTACTATTATATCTTTATTCAGCGGGAGATTACTATGCCGGAGCAGGAGAACAGGGAAACTCTCAGGGACAGGAACAGGCGACTCAGAGACGCGATAAACGAACTGAGCATCCTCAATGATATCGCTACCGCGGTAAGCTCGGTTTCCACCCTGGACGAGGTCATAGGGCTAATAGTAAAGAAATGCGTAAAGCACCTGGACAGCCAGCAGTGCACCGTTACCCTGCTGGAGAATGAAACGGAGAACTCCCCATTCAGGACATTCGTAAGAGAGATAGATACCTCCAGGGAAATCCAGCCGATGAGGCTGGACAGCCAGATAGCGGGCTGGATGATCAAGAATAATAAACCTCTGATAGTGAACGATATCAACAATGACAGCCGCTTCCATCCCGACCCGAAGAGCAGCCGCCTGATAAGGTCAATGCTATGTGCGCCCCTTACCCACAAGGGCAAATTAATCGGGTCCATAAACCTCTTCAACAAGAGATCGAGCGAGGGATTCACCGAGGATAACAGGAGGCTACTGGCAATAATCGCATCTCAGTCAGCCCAGGTGATAAAGAACGCGCGGCTCCTGGAAGAGGAAAAGGCATACCAGGCGCTCAAGGAAGAGATGAAGATGGCCTACCGGATCCAGATGGAACTGCTCCCCAGCAGTAATCCCATGATAGAGGGTTACGACATAGCCGGCAGCAGCATACCGGCGAAAGCTGTGGGGGGCGATTACTTCGATTTCATACCGGCCGGAGAAAACGGGTTGGCTGTGTGCATAGGGGATGTGGTGGGCAAGGGGATGCCTGCGGCTCTGTTGATGTCCAGTACCCAGGCAACCCTCAGGGCCCAGGTAGAGAACCAGCTTTCTCCCGCGGAGGTTATGGACCGTTCCAACTCCCTTCTCTTCCGCAGCACCGATGCCGGAAAGTTCGTAACCCTTTTCCTGGCTTACCTGGACACGGAGCGAAACCGCATCAGATACTGCAATGCCGGTCACGAGTATCCCCTTGTTTTCAGAAAGGGAGGCCGGATAGAACGGCTGGAAACTGACGGGCTGATACTGGGAGCGATAGAAGCGGCCGATTTCGGGGAGAGTGAGACAGGGTTGGAGCCAGGGGATATAGTGGTGCTATACTCGGACGGTATCACCGAAGCGTTCAACATGGAGGGGGAGCAGTTTGGCCCGGAAAGGCTCCGCGTTGCCGTGGAAGGACGCAGGGACAGTTCTTCGGAGATGATAATCTCCGGACTGATAGAGTCGATCAGTGATTTCGCCGGCGGCCGGGAGCAGTCGGACGATATAACACTTGTAGTAATCAGGAGGGAAGAATAGAATATCCTACCGTGGCAAAAGGAATTAAAAACAGAGGGATAAAATGCTCATTTTTGGAAAATCGGTAAAAGGTAAGCGCGATTACAATCAGGACCGGATCTTCTACGACCAGAAAAATGCCTGTTTTTTCATGGCTGTGGCTGATGGCGTGGGGGGAAGCAGCGGCGGCGATATTGCCAGCGGGATTATAACGGAAGTTTGTGGAGATATATTCAACGAATTTTCTGAGAACCCATCCACCAGCGGCCTGAAGGAGTCGATAGGGAGGATTGCGGAAATTTCCACCGGCCGGATCAGGCAGAAGACCGAACAGAACCCGGAATTTTCATCCATGGCGAGCACCCTCACAATAGTAGCCGGTTTCGGTGAGTATTACGCTGTCGGAAATATCGGGGACAGCAGAACCTACCTGGTATCTCCGGAGGGGGTCAGGCAGTTGACCGATGATCACACCTACATCAGGGAGATCGAAAACAAGTATAATCCACAGATTATCGAATCGCTCAGGGAGGAGATGGGGCACGTAATTACCAGGTCGGTTTCCAGAGAGGAGAGCTCCATCGACCTGTTCCCTGAATCGGATGAGCACTTTTCGCTCAATGGCGGGGATATTCTCCTGCTTTGTTCAGACGGGATGATACCGGAGAAAGCAGGCGATATCGAAGAGGTGATCGGTTCGGTTAGCAGAAACTCCGGGGGGCTGGAGGAGGCTGCGGACAGTTTGATAGAGTGGGCACTTGCCGAAGGATCCAGCGATAATATCTCAATAGTAATGGGAAAGAATGAAATACCCCGGTAATTACCGCAGGGCCCGGCCCGTGCGTTATAGCCCCCGGCCTGAGAACCGGAAGGAGCGGGCTATCAGCAGGCTATCTATAATTTCGTCCACACTTATCCTGGCCTCTGTACTGGCCGCCTGCGGAGGCGGTGCGGGAGAGAGGGAATCTGCCGGGGCAGGTCTTCCGGAGATCTCCGAGGAAATGAGAACAGAATACGAAGGATGGCTGGAGGAAAACTCGGAGGAACCGGAAGATTACATTTCGGGACTTTTCCGCGATCACCGTGCTGTCCTGCTGGGGGAATTCCACAGGATCAGGCACGATCTTATCTTCGTTCAGAAGCTGATGCCGCGCCTCTACAGAGAGGGGGTGAGGTTCCTTGCCACCGAATTCGCAAGGCGCCGGGACCAGGCACTTGTCGATTCACTGCTTTGCAGTCCGGAATGGAATGAGCAGCTTGGCCGGGAAGTAATATTCCGGCAGTTCATGCCCTGGGGATTCCGTGAATACGTGGATATTCTGAAAACTGCGTGGCATTTGAACCGCGACCGCCCGGCAGGGGAAGAACCTTTCAGGATAATAGCTCTTAATCATACCCTGGATTTCAGCCACTTCAGGACTCCCAAAGACTGGGATAACACCAGAATATGGAAACTGGTCAGAGGAAATCAGACCGAGAAAGACTGGGCGGAGGCAGTTCTGAAGGTGCTTAATTCCGGGGAGAAGGTCCTGGTCCATTGCGGAATAAACCACGCTTTTACCGGATACCGGCAACCGAAGGTAAAAGGCGGTGAATTCGCAGGGTGGGGAGTTAAGAGGCTCGGCAACTACCTCAGGGAAGCGGTCGGCGAAGAGGCGGTAACAGTGTTTCTTCACGCCCCCTGGAACAGCTCCGGCGGATACGGAGCTGATTACACCTATCCGGCTGACGGAATGATAGATGCCTTCATGCTTGGAGCACCGGAAGGATCACGGTCTGCCGGGTTCGATACCGCCGGCTCTCCATTCGATAAGGTCCCCATTAAAAATGCCGTTTACATGCATGGATACGACAGTTTCACCATTTCCGATTTCTGCGACGGATGGATATATACCAGGCCGTTATCCCGGTACAGGCCGGTTACCTATATTGAGGACTGGATCAGTGAAGAGAACCTGGAACGGGCCCGGGAGAACGCCATGAATCCAAACTGGCGGAGCTACTCCACCGAGCAGCTCAACCGGGCGTGCATGAGCTACCTGGAAGATTTCGAGAGATTCTTCGCCGGGCTCAGATGAACGGCTTCGGACTGTTACGTACTCTTTAAGAGCAACATATTCCATCCTGCTCCGTAGAGAAAAACAGAAGGCAGTCTGATTGAAAAGCTCAGGTGGATGATATGGCCTGTTTCCAGGTTTCTAAAATACCCGCCCTGCTGCCGAAGAGCTGCTTAGTTCTTCTTGCCGCATTCTGGCCCTTGTTTCCATCCGACGCCTGCGGCAGGGGGCGGCAGGAAGGGCCGGTAATCGATACTCCGGCTATCAGCAGGGATCTGCCGGCCCGGAGGGTCAATGTCATCCTCAAGGCCAGATCAGGCTATCTGTACCTTGGAACTCCCGCCGGCCTGGTCAGAACTGACGGCTCCAGTGCCGAACCTGTGTCAGCGGATATCTACCCTGAAATAAGCGAAGGCAGGATACTGTCGCTTCATCAGGATGAGGAAGGAAGAATATGGATCGGCACCGGGGGGGCGGGGCTTTTTATCCTCAGCGGCGGCCGGCTTGAGAGATTCCACGGCCAGGATCTGCTTTTCAATAAATATATCAGGGCGGTGACTTCCAGCACCGGAGGTAATATCTGGATCGGCACTGAGTTCGGCCTGTACCGCCTGCATGAGGGGCAGATCAAATCCTTCGGCCTGGATGAGGGGCTGCCTGATAATCTGATTACCGCCCTGGCGGCAGACAGCGCCGGCAATGTGTGGGCCGGCATGATGCAGGGCGGGGTGGCCGAAATATCCGGCGGCCAGGTACTTGCCTACGGACCCGGGGAGGGGCTGACCTCCCCCGAGGTCCTCTCACTGGCAGCGGAAGAAGAGGGGATTCTATGGATTGGGACCATGGACGGGCTTTTCGTAAAGGGCGCCGGCGAGTCCATTATCCGGCCCCTGCCACTCACATCCCCGGTTACTTCGCTGGAGATAACCGGCCGGAGGATAATAGCCGGGACCATGACCGACGGGATATTTATCATAGAACCGGAGGGGGAGGACAGATACCACTTCCGTAACATAACAGGCAACGGTAATGTATCGGCAACCCTCTCCACGGGAGATAACCTGATGTGGGCCTCCACGGAACAGGAGGGACTGGTATGGATAAGGAAAAGGGAAGCGGGCAGGATCGATATGCCCGGAGGGGAGATCTATCCCATACTGGCCGCCGAAGGCTCCCTTCTGGCTGGCACAGGGAACCAGGGCCTTATCCGTATCGTAGAGGGAAGGTGGGAAAGGGTTGCCGGCAAGGAGAACGGGATCTCCATGGTACGGGCACTCTACCGGGAAGGGCCCTCCCGCATCTGGATCGGGACCAGGGATAACGGGCTGCACTTCATGGACCGCGGCAGCATCAATAAAATGAACGGGCTGCCCTCTGATAATATTACCTCCATCACCCGCCATGGCGGAAAGATATGGGCAGGCACCCTCAGGGGGCTGGCAGCACTTCAGGGCCGCGGCACCGGAGTAATTACCGTGCTGAAAGGGATCAGGATCAATACCCTTTACCGGGAAGGCGATACTTCATTTCTTGCGGGTACCGGCAGGGGGATATGGAGGCTCAACGGCGCCGGAAATGCCGGGAAGCTGGACGCGGGCGATCCTGCGCCGGACGTTCTTTCCCTTTACCGGGAGAGCGGCGGAACCCTCTGGATAGGCACCAACGGCTCCGGGCTTAAACGGCTTATTGAAGAAGAGCTGGCAACCTTTGATACCGGCGATGGTCTTCCGGGGAACTTCATATACAGCATCCACGGAGTTGAGCCGGGAATAATCTGGGCAAGCTGCGAGAACGGGGTCTTCCGGATAAGCGCTGATTCATTGAACGCCTACGCTGCGGGAAAGAGCCCGGTCCTTACCCCCACCCTGTACGACCGGTCCACAGGAATGCCCTCTTCCGGCTGCAACGGCTACTGCAGCCCGGCCTATGCCGTTTCCGCGGAAGGCGAACTTCTCTACCCCACCGTAGAGGGTATTGCGGTGATAAAGCCCGCCCCTTTGAAGTACAGGCCGCCGAGGGTGATCATCGAGGGGGTAGCGTCCCGGGCAATGAGATATAACGGAACAGGCACTCCCTCTTTTTCCAGCGACAGCGGACCGGTCAGTATTGATTTTACAGTCCTTGATTACCCCTTTCCGGAGAAACTCTACTTTCTCTATAAGCTTGACCGGTTTGACCGGGGCTGGAACCCGGTTAATCCCGGGGGCGGAAGAACGGCTATTTACCGGGAGCTTACTCCCGGAGATTACAGCTTCAGGGTATGGGCAATCGGCAGGGGAAGCCGCTGGAGCCCTGAGCCGGCCGTTATCCATTTCTCCATCTCGCCGCCACTGTACCTGAGGCCGGAGTTTATGGCTGCCGCCGCCGCTTTGCTCATTCTGGGCGCATCAGTTGTTTATGCATTTATTGTTCTCAGAAGAAGAAAAAGGGAGAGATCAAAGTACAGCACCACCAGGGTAGACCGTGAGCGGCGTGCGGAGGCCCTGACGGAGCTTCGATCGCTGATAAAGCAGGAAAAGATATTCCTGGACCCCGACCTGACCCTGGGAAAGCTGGCCCGGCGGCTGAGGATCCACAGCAATTACCTCTCCAGAATAATAAATGAGGAGATGGGTGTTAACTACAACGACTATATCAACCGATTCCGGGTCCGGGAAGCCTGCAGGATACTCCGCTCACCCGGGAGCGACGGCATGAACATTACCGAGGTTATGTACCAGGCAGGGTTTTATTCCAAATCGACCTTCAATACCGCCTTCAGAAAGGTCACCGGCACAACCCCTTCAAGATACCGCGTTAACAGCCGCTAGAGGCGTTCAGAATTACAATACGGAACATATTTTTTGTTCTGGATTTCAATACCGCACGACTTTCCGCTTACTTATACGTAATATCAGGTAAGAATTGTCGCACCATAAACCCTTAAGAAAGGAGGAAAGAAGATGAGAAGAACAGCAGCATTTATTCTCATCCTGATCTTCTTTTTCACCGGAGCCTCAGCTTCAGAGAAGAAGCTGGAAAAGCGTTTCGACGGCAGGGAATCGGTGGAAATAGAAACAGTCAGTGGAGACTTCATCATC
>WJIX01000122.1 GCA_014730075.1 bacterium
CGCGGAGGGGAGGGACCTCGGAACGGTGGTCTTTCCGCATGCCCAGATCAAACTCTTCCTTAAAGCGGATATGGAGGCCAGGGTAAGGAGGCGTGCCGCTCAGCTTAAGTCGATGGGCATAGAGCTCGAAGAGTCAAAGATCAGGGAAAATATAGATGAAAGGGACAGAATCGATTCTACCAGGGAAATCAGTCCCCTGTTAAAACCTCCCGGTGCCAGGGTTATTGACACCTCGAACATTTCCATTGACCAGCAGGTTCAGATGGCGGAAGAGTACGCGCGCAGGCGGGCCCGTGAAATATCTGAAAGTGAAACTCCCGGCCATATAGAAAACCGATCCCTGTTTTTTACTTCATATTTCAGGACCAGCAGCAGGGTTCTGCTGGGTTTGTTCAAACTGCTCTTCGGATTAACGGTTCACGGAGAGGAAAACCTCAGAAACAGGGGCAATTTCATCTTCGCCAGCAACCATATTTCTTACGCGGACCCTCCCGTGGTAGGTTCCGCCCTGAACAGAGAGGTATGGTTTCTGGCAAAGAAGGAACTTTTCAATAACCGTTTCTTCAGGTGGCTCATCCGGAAATACCACGCAGTTCCCATAGACCGGGATTCTTTCGACCGATCAGCGATAAGAAGGGTAATAACCCTTCTTAAATCCGGTCAATCGGTACTGATGTTTCCGGAAGGAACCCGGTCACGTGATGATAGCCTGAAGATGCCAAAGATAGGCCTCGGTTATATAGCCTTGAATTCCAATTCAAATATCATCCCGGTTTTTGTATCGGGGACCAACAGGATGGGTGGTGCATTTCTAAGGAGGGAAAAAGTGGAGGTATCGATAGGGCCTCCCATATACATAGACAGCGGATATGAATCTGATGACAGAAAGAAGGATTATCAGCTTATATCCTCCATGGTATTTGAAGTTATAAGGATGCTCAAGAATGAATACTGAACTTGAAATCCTGGTATCACCGTACACCGGTTACTGCTTTGGAGTAAAACGGGCCATGAGCCTTCTTGAAGAAGGGCTGGCAAGGAGCAGGGGAATGCCGGTATATACAGCCGGGGATATCATTCATAATCCCCAGGCGATAGAAAGACTGGAATCGAGAGGAGTGGAGAAGGTCGCATCAGTGGATAAGCTGAGCGAGGGAGATACTTTCGTGATCAGGGCGCATGGTGTCCATCCGCGGATTATTGAAAATGCAGAGCGGAAGAATATTGATATCATAGATACCACCTGCCCATTCGTAAAGAGAAGCCAGGATTACGTGAAACTCCTTTCCGCCGGGAAGAGGGATATCATTATAATAGGAGACCGGGACCATCCGGAGGTTAAAGGACTGTCTGGACATGCCGGCAGGAAACCGCGCATAATCAAATCGATGGAAGAAGCAGAAAGGCTTCCCGAACTGGAAAGAGCGGGTGTTATAATCCAGACCACCTTCTCGGCGAGGGAATCGGAGAGTATAGTGGAGGAGCTTAATAAGAGAATCCCAGACCTGAAGGTGTTCAATACCATATGCAAGGCAACCGTGAAACGGCGCAAGGCAACCATGGACATAGCGAGGAATGTAGATCTGATGCTGGTTGTGGGCGGTAAAGGCAGCTCTAACACCCGGAGGCTTCATTATATGTGCCGGGACAGGAATATTATGTCCCGGCATATAGAAACTGCTGATGAAATAGATGAATCCTGGTTCAGGGATATCAGGCGGGTGGGGCTCACCACCGGAACATCCACCCCTGACTGGGTTTTGACAGAAGTAAAGAAGAAACTGCATAGAATATCCGAGGACTGTTGAGCCGACTGCTTTTAATGGCCCTCAACAGCACCATACCTGCCTGTAATGATCATTCCTTCATAGATCAGAAATAACTTGCGGAGAGGGAACGAAATTTCTATCATTAGAAACAAATACTCTATGGAAGGAGAGATGTATTAATGGAAAACGAAATAAGTCTGAACGGAGAAGAAAAAGCCAGGTCTCTGGATCCTGGAATGAAAGAGGGTGATAACTCGGAAAGTTGCGGAAAACTTGGGTATCTTGAAGATGACGATGAATTTGAAGTTGTCTCCGCCGAGGAGCTGGAGAAGGAGCTGGAAGAAGAGATCCTTGAGTATGATCCTGATTTTGACAAGGAAATCAAGGCGGTTGATCTCAAGGAAGGGAAGATAGTAAGGGGTAAGGTATACAGGATTACCGGCAACGAAGTCATTCTTGACATCGGATTCAAGAGTGAAGGAACCATACCAATCGAGCAGTTCGAAAACTGCAGTGAAGTCAAAACAGGCGACGAGTTTGATGTTTTCCTGGAAAAGATGGAGAACCAGGACGGACTGGTCGTCCTTTCCAAATCGAAATCAGATTTCATAAAAGCCTGGGACGATATCAAGGAATCCTACAAGGACAAGGAGATCGTCACTACCACCGTTGACCGCAGGATCAAGGGCGGCCTGATGGTTAAGCTGCTTGGCGTGGATGCTTTCCTGCCCGGTTCCCAGGTAGCTTTGAGGCAGATACCGAACCTGGAGGAGCTGATAGGAGAGGACCTGGAAGTCCGGATAATAAAGATTAACAAGAGAAGGCGCAATATAGTGGTTTCCAGGCGGGTGGTTCTTGAAGAGATCAGAAAGAAGAAGAAAGAAACCCTCCTTTCCGAGCTCGAAGTAGGACAAGTCCGTGAGGGAGTGGTAAAGAACATTACCGATTTCGGCGCTTTTGTCGATCTTGGCGGTATCGATGGGCTTCTGCACCTGACCGACCTTACATGGGGCCGTATCAGCCATCCATCCGAGGTAGTGGCTCTAGGGGATGAACTCAAGGTAAAGATACTCGATTTTGATCTTGAGAGAGAGAGGATATCTCTCGGCCTCAAACAGCTTACTCCTTATCCCTGGGAGGATGTTGAAAAGAAATACTCAGTGGGTAAGACCATCAAGGGAAAGGTCGTTTCAATAACCGATTACGGTGCTTTCGTTGAACTGGAAAAGGGAGTTGAGGGGCTTATTCATATCTCCGAAATGTCCTGGACCAGGCATGTGAAGCACCCGTCAAATATAGTCGGTATAGGAGATAATGTTGAGGCAGTTGTCCTCAATATTGACAAGGAGAACGAAAAGATCTCCCTCGGCCTCAAGCAGCTGGAGCCCGACCCCTGGAAATCGCTGGAGAAGAAATACTCTCCGGGAACCAAACTCAAGGGTAAGGTAAGAAACCTTACTAATTTCGGGGCATTTGTCGAGATAGAGGACGGTATAGACGGTCTGGTGCACATATCCGATATGTCATGGGCCAAGAGGGTAAGGCACCCTTCCGAGGTACTGAAGAAGGGGCAGGATATTGACGTGGTGGTCCTCAACATCGATAGTGAGAAGAGGCGTATAAGCCTCGGTGTCAAGCAGATACAGGAGAATCCGTGGACCAGGCTCGCTGAGGAATTTTCGGTAGGGACTGAGACCAGCGGAAAGATCACCAGGTTGCTCAACCGTGGCGCCGTTGTCGAAATAAAGGATAACGTGGAAGGATTCGTTCCGATATCCCACATGGGTATCGAGGGAATCCGGAAGGTGGGCAACTACTTTGATACCGGAGATGAACTTCCCCTGGAAGTCATCAAGATGGACCCCCAGAAGAAGAAGATAGTCCTCAGCGTAAATGCCTTCTTCGAGGGCAAGGACAGATCTGAACTTCAGGATTTCATCGAGGCTCATCCTTCCTCTGGCAAGGAGGAAGAGGGAGCCGGAGATGATGAAGGCGATGACTACGGTGAGGGGATGGAAGATGACGAATACGGGGACTACGATGATGAGGATGAAGTAACCCCGGATAAAAAGTCTGAGCCGCAGGATTCTGATGACAGTTCGCCGGAAGATGAAGTGGAAGCGGAAGATGAGGATGAAGAGAAACCGCCGTCCGGGGAAGATGACGTGGCCGGGGAAGAGAAACCGGCGGCCGGGGAGGATGAAGCGGCGGATGAAAAGGTGGCTGAAGAGGAGAGCACTGAAGGGGGAAAAACCCCGGATGAAGAAAAGTAGCTTTCAGCCAGGCCTTTTATCAACATCAATTATGAGGGTGGATCTTCCACCC
>WJIX01000123.1 GCA_014730075.1 bacterium
GGTCAGTTTCTCACAACCCATAAGGCACGAGGTGGATGGCCTGATCGCCGGAGCCGGAGCATCCGTGGTGGCGCGTATATTCGGGCAGGACCTGGAACTGCTCAGGAAAAAGGCCGCCGAGGTTAACCGGATGCTCTCCGGGATAGATGGTGTGGCAGACCTCATGACCGAGCAGGTGGATGGTCAGTCTCAACTTCTGGTCGATATAGACGACAGGCGGACCTCCAGACACGGGCTCGCGGACGCCCCCATACAGAATACCATCAGGGCGGCCATAGCTGGTGTGGAAGCGGGTAAGGTCTACGAGGGTGAGAAGACATTCGGGATAAATGTCAGGTTCGACCGCCCATACAGGGAATCTCCGGAGGATGCTGCCCGTATACTCATCCGGACCCCTGGTGGATATAGCGTCCCTGTCAGGGAGCTTGCCGATATAAGGACTGTCACCGGGCTCAGGCAGATCAGCAGGGAAAATACCAGGAGATACATATCGGTTCAGTGCAATGTCAGGGGCAGGGATGTGGGATCATTCGTGGAGGAGGCAAGCCGGCTGGCAGGGGAAAATATCGATCTGCCCGCGGGCTACCGTATTGCCTGGGGTGGACAGTTCGAGCTGAAGGAGGCGGCAGACAGGAGGCTGGCACTGATAATACCGGTAACTCTCCTGCTGGTTATGCTGATGCTTTACGGACTGTTCAACTCGTTCAGGATGGTTCTTCTGATAATGCTGAATATCCCGCTGGCCCTGGTGGGAGGCATTTTCGCCCTGGCCCTGTTTGGAGAGAACCTCAGCATACCTTCATCCATAGGGTTTATAGCTCTCTTCGGAATAGCTCTTACCGACGGGCTGGTTTTGATCTCCAGGTTCAGATATCTGAGAGAAAAGGGCCTTGATCTGAGGAATACGGTAATCTCCGGCTGCGCCTCCAAGTTCAGACCGGTGATAATGACCACTCTCACAACTGCACTTGGCCTGTTCCCTCTGGTGATCGCCTCCGGTACCGGCTCTGATATCCAGAGGCCGCTGGCCATAGTGGTAGTCGGGGGCCTGCTGTCATCCACGCTTCTGACACTGCTGGTACTTCCGACTATCTATGAGGGGGTCGCCGGTAGAATAAAGCAGAAGAAATAGCGAAGCATTCTTCGCAGTCAGGGAATGCCGGCATAATAGGGGTTGAGAAATTTTTTGAAAAAGGAACAGTTTTTGTATACAATTATCTCTGCCGGGAAAGGATGAAAATGGCTATACTCAGTTTCTCCATGACGAAAAATGAGTTTCTGAAAGGCAACAAAACCGTTACCAGGCGTAAGTGGTCTGACAGGCATTTCAGAATGTGGATAAATCTCTGGGAAAACAGCAGATACATTCATGACGCATGGGACAACATACCAATTGCCGGTGGCAGGAAAATAGGGGAATTTCGACTGACAGAAAAACCGTATAGAGAGAGGTTAGCTGATATGCCGGTTGAAGATCTGACAGCTGAAGGTGGAATGTGCTCAAGCCTGGATGATTTTTATCAGCTTATTGGGATGTCGGAAACTGATATTGTTACAGTAATCAGATTTGAAAAGTTATAGTGTCTGCGGCTCAATTCCTGAAGTTATTAAAAGATGTATTTGCCAAACCGGTTAAACGGAGCCGAGGTTCTTGTTACGGTCAAGGCATACCCGCAACCGTCCAGTAGATATGAGGAATTGGTATGTACTGCGGGCTTGTTGGATGGCTCTATATGGACCAGAATCTATCCTGTACCATTCAGATTTCTACGTAACAACAGGAAATTTCCTAAATATAGTTGGATTAAGCTTGATATGATTAGAAATGGAAATGATTTCAGGCCTGAAAGTTATAGACCAAAAAAGGGTATTGATGAGGACATTAGAATAATTAAGATGATCGGCACTGATAATAATTGGGCTTTAAGAAAGAAATATGTACTGAGCGAAGTTTTTGATTCTATGACTGAACTGATAGAACTTGCAAAAGATAGAAAGAAGAATAAATCACTGGCTACGGTTAAACCAACTGAAATTGTTGATTTCAAAATAGAAAAATCCAGTAGAGAGTGGAAACCAAAATGGAGAGAACTGCGGAAACAGAAGACACTATTTGACGGGATTGAAGAAAGAGAACTGGTCCCTAAATTGCCATTTAATTACTATTATCATTATTTAACAAAAGGAGATTCAAGAACCAGAAAGGCAAAAATAGAAGACTGGGAAATTGGAGCATTATTCTGGAATTGCCTGAAGAGATATAGTGGCGATGAAGATAAAGCAAACCAGAAAGTCAGAGAAAAATATCTGGATGAATTCGTCAGCAGGAAGGATCTTTATTTCTTTATGGGGACAACAAAAGCAAATCATATAAGAGCAAAAAATCCGTTTATTATAATAGGGGTTTTTTATCCCCCAAAAGACGTACAGGTAAAAATTCCATTTGTAGAATGACAAATAAAATGTGTTCTAGATGCTTGGCGGACAGGGAGTTTTTTAGAAGTTCCAGCTATTCTGCACATTCATAACATAAACTATATCTGCACCCCGGCCTTCTTCAGCAGGTCGGCGTATCTCTTGACTCCCCTGACGTAGTTGTTGTCCGGGTTGTATCTCTTGAAAGAATAAGCCCTGCCCCTCTCCCTGTATTTATGCCTGGCCAGGTAGTTTGCCACTGAATATATGGCATCGGGCATACTGAAAAGATCGATATCTCCGTCTCCGTCTCCATCCAGGGCGAACCTCATCGATGCGGGCATGAACTGGGGATAACCAATCGCCCCCGCCCTCGAGCCCCTGATCCCGGCGGGATCGAAATTCTTACTTGCCGCCTGGTTTAGAAGGGCCGCCAGGTTATAGAGAGCGCTCTTCTCCAGCCTCCGGCCTCTTTCCCTGGCTTCCACACGGCTCATGGCACCCTCTTTTCCGAACGCGCCCTCTTTATCAAAGTCGGACAGGTATTCTTCCCACAGAAAATACTGACCCAGAAATACCTGAATGACCTTCTGCTTTCCCGTTATCCTGCCCAGGTCGCTCTCCCAGTTCAGAATGGAGATAATATCTGCAGGGTGAACCCGGAACCTGTCATGGGCCTCCTTGAACAGTTCCCTGTGCTTTTCAAAGAACCTGATTCCCTTATCAATCTCCGCCTGCTTGATCCTCCTGGAGAAGGCATCATCATGCTGAGTCTTCTGCTTCTTCAGTGTAAGAGGATCCATCAGAAATCTCAGCGCACTATCGGTCTCTTCCTCCATCCTTGCCACATCTTCAGACCTGAGGAGCTCTCTGAGCTCATCCTCCGAGTAGTTCTTTCTTACCATCTGGTGAAGCCGTTTGAACTTCTCCGGCTGCCGGGCCGGTATGGATGGGATATTTCCCCTTCCGAAAAGAGGCGGGGTGAGAAGAAAGATTAGTACAAGAGCAAGAAGATGTTTCATCATATTTACCAGGGGCATAGAATAATCGTGCCAGAGCTGCGATTAATATATCGGCCGTTTAAGCAAAGGGGTTTAGGGATTGTGTGATAATCAGGACTGCTGCCTCTATCGCAGAAAACTTGCATCATGATATTTCCGGGATTGCCGGATGCTACATCCAGCATTTAAAGAATCAGATCAACACATTATCTTCAGCAGTATGCTTAATATAAATATAGAGCTCTGGATTCCGGAGTCAATTCTAAGGGAAAATTCTAATGATTATTTAATATTCATGCTGCCAATTTAGATCTGAATCGAGATTTGAGCAACCAGTCTTAGTAATTATACAATCATTGACATCTTCCGGAAGAGATTCGCTTGTTCTGGTTTCAGCCTCAATCGTGTCAATAATGGTGGCCTGGGTGCCTTCTATCTGGCTTGATGAAGCTGCATCCTTGCGAATGTACATGCACAGAAAAAATCTATATCAGGAAGAAGTTGGCTGATTCCGTCCAAATTTCCGAGTTATCTGATTGCTGCTGAGTGTTTCAGAATGAGTTCGTCGGGGTAACTAAAACCGTATTAGGACGGGATTTTATTGGGAACGAAAGCAGGGTAACCTTCCCTCTGATTGATATATCTCCCTGTATTCATAATGAAATCACTTTACATCTGGATTCAAATGACAACAGATTGTCTGGTTCTGGTTACATTGCCAAATGAAAGTAAACGGTTTTCAGTCTGAGACGCCCCCTGCCGATTTACTAATATATGGTATTCCGGGGCCCCACTTAAGACAGTATTAAACCTGCCTCTGTCGATTCCGGAAAGTACAATGTAACCATCGAGAACCGGAATTTTCATGAATATGACTGGATATTTTCTCTTCAGTGAGAAGAAAGGTAATCCGATATCTATAAAGGAGTTTACCTGTAGTTGAATGAAGGCGAAACGTTGAATGCTGAAAAAGAGAGCAATGCGGAAGAGGCACTGAAGCCGAAAAGCGGGGGGAAGCTGCGCCTGGTGCTTCACATCGTCATGATCTTGGCCGGCTGGGCAATTTTCGGATACTTCTGGTTCACCGTGATAAGAAGGGGCTGGTACGGAAGAGGCATTCCCCTGACTCTGATAGCGATGGCCCTTTTTTCGGTTCTTCTGGTTATCCTGAACTCGCTCTGGATCAGGCACAACAAGAATATAGCAAAAGATAACAGGAGAAAATCGGTGCCCGAGATAGAAGACAGCGCGTTCATCCCCGACAAGACCGGACTGGAAATCGTGTTCAACGATATTGAAGCTCTCAAGGAAGCCCCGGTTATAGAGATAGAGGTGACAGAGGGCAGAAAGCTTATCCGCCCTGCCGCTGGCGACAAGGAAAACGCAAGGGAAGGATAATGGATATCATCTCGATACTGGAAGTGATTGAGAATTCAGGTTGGTACATGGCCGCTCTCGCCTTCTTCGCCTGGTACCCGATATTTTCCAGTATCATGTGGATGTTCACCTCGGTCATTTACTTTTTCAGAAGGGAGAAGGGGGACCAGGGCGATTTCTACAGTATGGAGCGGCACCCGCCGGTGAGCGTGATCATCCCGGCCTACAACGAGGCGAGGAATATAGGGGAGGTGCTGGAGAACGTCTCCCGGATAGATTATCCCGATTTCGAGGTGCTGGTCGTCGACGACGCTTCCACAGACCGGACCGCGGAGATCGTCGAGCGATTCGCGGGAGAGGGAAAAGCCCGCCTGATCAGAAAGAAGCACAACCAGGGGAAGGCGATGGCGCTGAACGACGCTATCCCCTGCAGCCGTGGCGAGATACTGCTTATCATCGACGCAGATGCCTCGCCCGAGCCGGATATCCTCAAATACATGATCCCCCATTTCAGGTATCCCAGAGTAGCCGGGGTGACCGGTAATCCCAGGGTATACAACCGCGGCACCCTGCTGGGCAAGCTGCAGGCGATCGAGTTCTCCTCGATCATAAGCATCCAGAGAAGGGCTCAGAGGATATGGGGCCGGCTGATGACGATGTCAGGGGTGGTAGGGGCTTTCAGAAGAAGCGCCCTTTATCATGTAGGACTCTATAGCCCGGAGATGGCCACTGAGGATATTGATATCACCTGGAAGCTCCAGATGAAGCATTATGACGTCCGTTACGAGGCGAGGTCGGTGGTCTGGATGAGGGTTCCCAGGTCGCTCAAAGGGTTGTGGAGGCAGAGGCGGCGCTGGGCGCTGGGACAGGGCCAGGTGATAGGAAGGTACGGCCCTGCCGCGATGGATTGGCGGCACCGGCGGCTCTGGCCCATACTTACAGAGGCGATAATATCTATATTGTGGTCCTACGATTTCGTGTTCCTTACGGCGCTCTGGATTACCTCCTACACCATGGGTATACCCCCTGTGGGGGCTTCTCCCATACCGAACTGGTGGGGTATGCTGATCTCGTCGGTATGCCTGATGCAGCTTCTTACCGGGGTGATCCTGGACCGCCGCTACGACAGGGGGCTGGGATGGTACTACGGCGCTGCCGTTTTCTATCCGATCATATACTGGATACTGCTCGCCGTTGTAACAGCATGTTTCTCGA
>WJIX01000124.1 GCA_014730075.1 bacterium
GGGGACAGGTATGGCTGACCCATTTTATGGTTGACCGGCCTTCTCGATATACATAATCGAGTATCTCGAACCCGATGGTCCTCTCCACTATCGCCACTCCGGCCTTGAATGTCAGCTGTCCTGAGAAATCAACCGGGCAGCAGTCGCTGATGGTACTGTCCTGGTAGCTCCTCTCCAGGCGTCCCCACAGCGTGCGGAGCCTGAATTTTCTTGTTCCCCGGGTCTGTACTTTCTCCCTGTATTCTTCACTGTTCTGGTAGCCGTCTTCGTACTCGATCTCATTATCCGCAAATACAAAATTCTCCGGTTCTCCGAAGGCTGGCTGTTCATCGGTTGCGGTATATCCTCCCGTGGGAGAATCAAGGTCAACAATCTGCTCTGCCGGCTCGTCATTTACCGGGGCCGAGGAGGTGGGGGAGGGATCGTCGCTGAAGAGCTGGCACCCCGCGGCAAATACCATCCCGATTGAAAGAGCCAGTATGAATACCTTTCTCATCTTATCTCCTTTCATTCCTGAATTCCCGATTCCCGCTGATTTATCACTTTCATTTACCGCCAATCTGCCGGGCGGCTTCTGCCCTGTATATCTGCGAGATATGTGCCGGAATACGTATATTAAGCAGTGACGATGTATTAGGTTATATAACAATAACATATAGAAGGGGTGCAAGCGGAGCTTATTCCAACCCGGCAGCATAAGTGTACCGTACGGTTCAGTAAGGGGCGCGCCGGTGTTCTAATACGTTCAATTCAGGCTGCCGGCCCGGTAACTGACTCAAACGAGTCTTTCCCTCTTCTGAAGATTGAACAGGGCCCAGAGAATACTCACTGCCGCTCCCACGCTCAGGTAGATCCTGTTATTCAGTACGATCTCTGACCAGATATACCGGTTCATTTCAGAAGGGGGATCGAAGGGGTTAAGGAAGAGGAAATACCGGGAGTGCTCCAGCCAGCCGCCGGTAATCCAGAACCCCAGCCCAATGACAACCATTACCACCGCCGCTCCATTGCCGTTTCTTAAGATGGTGGACAGCATGAAGGAGAGAGATCCGATGAAGAATACAGGGAACATTATCTGGTATACCATGCTGAAGACAGGCACCGGGATTATGATAACGGAGCTGAGAATCGAAAGCACCAGCATCATGGCGAAGGTTACCAGGTATATCAGTATCAATCTGACCAGCCAGACCCGGTAACGGTAGTTCGGGACTGCAAAGAGAATCTCCAGCATCCCGAAGTCCCTGTCGTTCTGTATCCCGAAGACCGCCGGGTAGAATACCAGCAGTATACCGGGGAAGAGGAGCAGGTTGTAAATAGTGCCTTCATCCGGGGAGGTGTCGGAGCTGAAGAAGATTATGGTGGCTACCAGGAGGAAGAACAGGACCGCTGTAATAGCGAAATATACGAACTTATTGGCGAAGATTATCTTCAGGTTGTACCTGAAGTACGCCCTGATCAGCCCGGCGGCCTTGCCCGCCCGGCGGGACATCTCAGCTGCTTTCATCTGCTCCCTCCCTTCTCTGCATCCATATATATGCGTCTTCCAGGGTAGGTGTGACCTGAACAGCTTCGGCAACCGGTCGGGAACCCTGAAGGGCCCGGACCCTTATCCGGTCTTCCACCCTTATGTGGTGTATGATATCATAACTGCCTCGGATTTTGCGGAATTCCTCCGCGGGAACGCTGAACTGCCATACCTTTCCTGCGGCTCTGCCGGCCAGTTCGGCGGGAGTGCCCAGGAACCTCAGCCTTCCCCGCGAAAGGACCGCCACCTTGTTGCAGGAGCTGCTGATATCCTCTATGATATGAGTGGAGAAGATAACTATCCTATCCCTGCTGAGTTCCTGCAGCAGGTTGCGGAACCTGATCCGCTCGCGGGGGTCCAGACCGGCAGTAGGCTCGTCCACCACCAGTACCCGCGGCATGTGAAGAAGGATCTGGGCTATCCCGATCCTCTGCTTCATACCCCCGCTGAAGGTGCCGATCCTATCGTCTTTTCTCCCAGTAATGTGAACAGCGGACAGAACCTGTTCTATCCTTTCATCCCTCTCCTTACGGCTATTAATATTCTTGAGGATCGCCTGGTAGTTGAGAAACTCCACCGCGGTCATGTTCTCGTAAAGGCCGAACTCCTGGGGCAGGTAACCGATAAGCCCCTGGAGCTCCTCCCGGTGCCTGCCGGTATCCAATCCATTGAAGGTTATCTTTCCGAAACTCTGATCCAGAATCCCGCACACGATCCTCATCAGGGTGGTCTTCCCTGCCCCGTTAGGCCCTATCAGGCCAAACATTCCCTTTTCGATATCTATCGACACCATCTTCAGGGCAAAGAATGGATTTTTCCTCTTTCCGATCAACGGAACGGACTGGACACTCCGGTATAACAGGCGCCGGAGCCGGCTGAGCCTCCCGGTGATCCTGGCGATATTTATACCTTTCCGGTGAATCTTTGCCGATGCGCGATAGATTGCCAGGCAGGCGTACCATAGAACTCCGGCGAATATGACTATGGCGGGACTCTCCCATGATATCATAAAGAAGATAAGATTGGCCAGCGGAAGGCCCCAGAATAGAAC
>WJIX01000125.1 GCA_014730075.1 bacterium
CAGCAAAGGCGCGGTAGGCCTCCCCTGCCTCCTCCTGCTTCCGGGCAAACAGAGGCCTGACCAGCTCCCACGCTTCCCCGTGAAGCTCCTCCATGCTTCTGTCACCGGGGTTGCCGGTTATGGCCTGATCAATGAGATGTGGATAGGAGTTTACCTTCCGGTAAAGGGGCAGCAGATGATCCGGACCTGCAAGAACCAGGGGGCTGCTCTCTCCCCCCAGCAGTGCGTGAATGCCCCGGTCCACCTGCTGAAAAAACTGGAGGCTCTGTTTCCTGTCCCTGTCTCCGGCGACCCCCTGTCCGTGAAAGGTAGGTTTATACTTCGTTTTGCCGCCCGGAGAACTCACCCCGCTGTGGTACTGGATCTGCCTCTCCGGGTCATCATACTTCATGGTCTCCTGCAGAGACTGTGGAACCTGCTCGAGTTTCAGTTCGCTTACGCTGTAATGGGTCCCCTGAAAGAGCTGCAACCCGCCAAGGGTCAGCGCCAGCAGGTAGAATCTGCCATCATTGCTCAGCATCGGAAGAAGCGGCTTCAGGTGAAACCTGCTCCCGGTTACCGCCAGCGGCTCGAACTTCAGGGGGCAGCGGTGATAACTGAACCCCTCGCCGGAGATGAATACCGCCAGCCCGTCGCTCTGGTTCTTCCAGAAAGAGGGGTTGACCATGAGCTGGCCAGGCTGATCGAGAAGGCTCGCAATCCGGTCTCTTCGAAGCCCCGCCTCTTTCAGATCCTTCTCAGTTTTTCTCAGCAGGTTTTTAAAGGCAATCTTGTTCTGATCGATATTATTCCCGGCCCTGAAAGTGGGAAGATATATGCTCGAGCAGATCCCCTTTTCTCTTTCCACCAGCTGCTTTATGTTATCCCTGGTCAGTATGTTCATACTTTCTCATCTCCTTTAATTATCTAATTCTGACACCGGGGACAGAGGTAGGTCCCCCTGTTATTTACTTTTATCTTCTCTACGCGGCCCCCGCAACCGGGGCATTCACTCCCCTCCTCTCTCAGCGGTGCGAGGTAGCTCGGAGGGTAATTATCCGGGTTGGCCTTCCGCTCGGTTGCGGTTCCAAGAACCCTTTTCATCATCCTGTAGACCCTCTTGAGTTCATCATCTGAGATCTTTTCCAGTTTTCTCTCCGGATGAATCCCCGCCTGAAAGAGTATTTCATCCGAATAGATGTTGCCTATTCCCGATATAGCGCTCTGATTCATCAGCGCGGTCTTTATCATGCCTCTTCTCCTGCCCATGATCCGTCGGAACCTCTTCAGGCCCAGCCCGGGGTCCATGGCATCGAGCCCAAGGCCTTTTTCGCGGATTATCGATTCCATATCATCTGCCAGCCTTATCCGCCCCAGCTTCCTCTGGCAGTCATAGGCCAGGGTATAGCCATTGGAGAAGCCAAACAGTACTCTGGCATGGGGCGGCCTGCTGCCGCTCTTGCTGAAGTACTTGAGGAAACCGCTCATACCGAAATGCATCATCAGGACCTGCCCGTTGTCCAGGTTCACGAAGATGTACTTGCCTAGCCGTTCTGTAGATTCAAACTTTCTGTCCTGAATCGAAGAACTCAGTCTTCCGGCGCTTATCTTTCTCAGGACAGCGGCATCGGCTACTTCCACCTCCGTTATCTTCCTGTGAAGGGAAGTGGCATCGAGGTATCTTCTGAAGTTTTCGACATCCGGGAGCTCGGGCAATACGTTCCTTTCGGCGCAGAATAAATTAAAACCGGGACAGAGGCCCCGGCCAGTTCATAATCATTTTCTCTGAATTTTTTAAAAATTTTCCCTGCTCTGAAACAACAATAAGTAATCTTCTCAGCTCATTCCCCTCATGCATCCTGACTTACCGTTTCCACGGACGGTGCATTTAAAATCCCCGCCCGTACTTTTACTATAAGGCAGAAGGGCTGATTTGTCAAGGATGGCCGTTAGCGGCAGTATTCGCGGCAAACAGCAAAAAATCAGCTCTGCATGCGGTTCCGGTCTTCCTATTGCCTTGACAAAAGCACCCTGGTTATTTATCCTACTCTCATCAAATATCCGGATCTTATTCGCCTGAGTGGTGGAATTGGTAGACACGCTGTGTTCAGGACGCAGTGGGGAACACCCGTGGGGGTTCGACTCCCTCCTCAGGCATTTTTTTTAATACCCTTCCCAGGAGGCAATCTGCAATGGAAGATATGATAGTAACCTTTCCGGGAAACAAGAAGGTCAGGGCCAGCTACCGTGGCAACATAATCGACAGCGACCAGAGAAAAGAGCATGGAGGAGATGGTTCCGCACCCCCTCCCTTCGACCTATTTCTGGCCTCCATAGCAAACTGCAGCGCTACATATATAATCTACTTCTGCCAGAAGCGCGATATCCCGCTGGATAATATCCGCCTGATTCAGAGGATGGAAAAGAACGAGGAAACAAAGATGATCGAGAAGATCAGGCTGATTGTGGAGCTTCCCGAGGACTTCCCGGAGAAGTACCGCCAGCCTCTTCTCAAGACCATCGACCTCTGCACGGTCAAGAAGCATATCGTGGACGGGCCTGAGTTCGAGCTCACCTGGGACACTGCCTGATACGACTTTCGGCCGGAATTATTAATCAGGGACAATCGGCGTCCGGTATCCCCCTGAGGTAACGCTCGAAGTGCCTGGTCATCTTCCTGAACAGGTGTACCCTGCTGTCGTCCGATCTGATACCGTGCCTGCCTCCCGGATAGAACATCACCTCGAAATCAATCCCCGTTTTGATCATGGCATCCACCAGCTGGACGGTGTCCTGGAAGTGGACGTTATCATCTCGCATCCCGTGTATGATCAGCAGATGGTTCTTGAGGTTTTCCGCGTAGGTCAGCGGATTCCCCTGTCTGTAGGCTTCAGGGTTCTCCGAGGGGATCCCAAGCCGCTCCTCGGTATAGTGTGTATCGTAATTCTGCCACTTGTTTACCGGTGCTACCGCCGCCCCGGCCCTGAACGCCTCCGGCCTTTTCAGAAGGGCCAGGGTGGTCATATACCCGCCGTAACTCCATCCCCACATCCCGATCCTCTCCGAATCGACCGCCGGCAGGGTCTTCAGAAACTCCAGCCCCGTGATCTCATCCTCCAGGTCGGAGTTGCCGATATCGAGGTGAACATCGGTCCTCCAGTCCCTCCCGTAACCGGAGCTTCCCCGGTAATCCAGATCCAGGACTATATAATCCCTGCAGTTGACCAGATAGGTATCAAAAAGGGTCCGCCAGCGCCAGCTCATCAGCACCGACTGAGAATAACCCCCGCCGTGAACGGAGATTATAGCCGGAAGCTTCTCGCCACTGTATTCCAGAGGCTCTCCCATGATCATCCTCTCAATATCTGATCTTTCGAAACGGGAAGGAAACAGCGCCAGCGCGGATATCCTCTTTCCGTCATGAAGCGAGGGAAGAGTGAAATATACCGGCAGGGCTATCTCGATATCATCGAGTTCAGGTAAAGGCGAGGATGTTACCCTTCCAAGTTTTTCAGGTACCGGCCACCGGGCCGGGCTATCCACCAGCTGCACATCCGCCGAGCCATTACCTCCGGCGGATGAGCTTACCTCTTCCCCTTTCAGCTCATCGAGGATATAGAGGTCCCTGGGGTGCATCGGGTTGGAGTAGACAACCGCCGCTCTACCGGCGCCGGCCGGAAGGTATGATGAGTAGTACCCCCTTCCCGGGGTGACCAGGTACCTATCCCCGTCTTCTTCCAGGCGGTAGAGATGCCTCTGAGCGGTGGAACGCTCGGTGGAGGTGTACCAGATATCCCCGTCGTCTTCCACCAGCTGGATGGAGGTGACCTCCCAGTTGCCACCGGTCAGTTTCTCTGTATCCCCGCTCTTCCAGTCATAACGGTAGATATGGTTATAACCGCTCTCCTCCGAGGTGTAGTAGAAGCATTCTCCATCTTCTCCCCAGCGGACGAAGGTATTATGTATATTCACCCATTTCTCATCCCGGACCACAAACAGGGTATCGACGGCACCGGTCCCGGGGTCGGCTCGGAGGAAATGAAGCGATTTCAGGTCTCTCGGTTCGGTCAGAACCAGCAGCTTCTCCCCGGAGGGATGCCAGTGCACCTGGGTAATGTAGTGGTCACGCCTGACCCCCGGCTCTATCCAGACGGTCTTTCCTGTCTCGGTGTCCAGAACGCCCAGTCTCTTCTCCCCGTTTCTTCCGCCTGCGACCGGCCTGGCCTGCTCTCGTACGGTTACGAACTGGCCCCTGTAGTCTGGTACAAGCAGGTGCCGAACCATGCTGACATCGGTCTGAAAGTAGGCCACTCTGCCACCCTCGGGAGACCACCAGTAGGCCCTGTCAATCCCGACCTCCTCGTAGTCCACATAGTCTCCCAGCCCGTTGTAAAGGGTCTCGGAACCGGAGTCTGTCAGCTGCCGGGTGATCCCGCTCGCCAGGTCCACCATCCAGATATCATTCTCCCGTATAAAGCTGATCCTCTCTCCCCCCGGCAGAAAGGCAGGGTCGGTCTCCGAAACCTTTGTCTTGAACAGCCTCTTAACCCCCTCCGAGCCTACATCCAGCAGGAAGAGGTCTCCCTTCATTGGAAAGAGGACCTTGTCCCCTTCCGGGGACCAGAGGAATGAGAATATCCCTCCCCCGCTTCTTCTCAGGGTGGAGAGCCGGTCCAGCTCCGCCTTGGAAAGCACAGACCTGTCGGACTGCTCCAGCGCTGCCGCCTCGGTTATCTTCCGCAGTTTCCCGCGGCGTGGATTGTATAGGAATATATCGTAGTAAGGCTCGCCCTCTTCGTTCCATATGAAGGCAAGGTTATCTCCATCCGGCGACCATTGCAGCCCCCGGGGCGATATCCCGGTCAGTCTGGGCCGCTGGTACATTTTCTCGATGGTTATTCCGCAATCGGAACCGGCCACCGCCCGCTGCGGATTCATTGAAGCTATAAGAATTATAAGAAACGGCAGGATAAGGAATATATTAAAAACCCTGGACTTCTCTTCTCCGCGGTCAGACATTCTGTTTCCTCCCTTTTGTACTCGTTCAGTTATATAAATGCCCCCGGCGGGGACATTGTACATTGAACAGCAGAAGAGCCGGCGAGTCAATAAATTATAGAGAAAATGCCGGCATTGAGGCCAGACAGCGGCCAGGGCGAGGGCCTAAAGATATATTTTCAGAATCTGTACTATACAGTATACGCTCACCGAATAGTTATATGAACAGGCAGATAAAGAAGAGAAAGGAATATACTGGGTTTAGAGAGAGAATCCGGGTTATAGCCAACGGGCTGGCAGGAGATAACATTTACAACTGGCCCGGGGAGCAGTGGGAAAAATATTTCTGCAGCTTCACCTGACTGGCCCGGAAGGTCCGCTGAATTATTCCCTCGACATTACCCTTCTCTTTTGAAGTTTCGCCGGTTCGGCGAGCCGGCAGACCGGGTAGGGCAGAATCGTCCGCCTCCACTGGCTGAGCAGGTACCGGTCGAAGAAGTTCCAGGTAACCAGTCCGTCGCAGCTCTCGGGCTCCAGGAGCTGGGCCGCCAGAGAACCTAGCGGCTGGGCGGTAGTGATATATAGAGATCCGGCGGGAAATTCTTTCTTCACTTTTTCGTACTCCCCTTCCAGGGAGGTCAGGTAGTGGCCCTGGTACAGGTAATCAGCGTTATTAATCTCCGAGGTTCTGAATATTTCTACTTCCAGCTCAGCAGGTTCGCTCAGCCGCTCCAGCACTATCCCGTGGCTCAGTATAACATCGATGACATCCGGGTCGGGCTGCTCCATCAGGTAGGCATAGGGGAACCGGACGGTCCTGGATGGGACGAAATCGGCCAGGTAGGGGAGATTGTAATCAACCTCTTTTTCCTTCTTCCTTACGCGCGGCCAGCCATTCTCCCTGCTGACAACTTCCATCTCATATCCGCGGATGAGGACTTTATCCTTCAATGGCCTGACCTCGGTCTCTATGACGAAATGGTCTTCATCCGATATATTTTTCCACCGGCTCACACTCTTTCTGTCCGCCGCCGCGGCCATCTGTTTCATTATGCCCCTGTGCTCCGATACATACCGGGCGATGGCAAGAAGGAAGTTGTAGCAGCCGTATACCCTGGTCCGGTAATCGGCGTAGACGTAGTTCTCGTCCAGTATGGAGAACCTGTTTCTGAGCCCCACGTAGTTGGTCAGGTAGCGGATATTTTCGTTGTAGGTCCTCCATCCCTTCTCCGGCCTGGCCGGGTCGACAAACCTGCCGTAGGGTACAGCCAGTGTGCCGTGCTCATCTTCCAGCCGGCGGGATATCTGAGGCATCATCTCCTCTCTCATGTAGCGGATGATCTCCCTGGAACCGTTGGGGTTAAGAGGCCAGGAATAGGTCACCGGCTCGCGGTGGTAGGAGCCGTTGGTGGTATGGCAGTCCACCATCAGAAGCGGGTCCCACCGGCCCATTACCCTGTCCACGAATCCCCGGACCTCCGGACTCTCCAGCTTTATGCAGTCCCGGTTCAGGTCCAGCCTCTGCCCGTTGTGGCGGACCCCCACACCCATATCCGGCCCGGACTGGTTACTCCGGTGCTCCCTGCTGACCTTCTCGTTACCGTCGGCGTTGAATATGGGGGTGATGAGTATCACCAGGTGCTCCAGCAGGTCAGCGTGCCGGCCTTTCAGTATATCCCTTGCCAGCATCTGGACCGCTTCCTTACCCTCCACCTCCCCGGGATGAATATTGGCCTGAAAATAGATGACAGCCCTGTCATCCCCTCTATCCCCGGGTGAATAGGGACATGGGTCTCCCAGAATCAGAAGGGGAATATCCCTTCCCTCCACACTCCTGCAGAGAGTCTCAACCCTGATATTTCCGCTGATCTTCTGAAGCTCTTCTACAAAGGAAATAACATTGCCGTAACGGGAGGTATCGGTAAACCCGCTCTTCTCAGCCACAGTGAGAAGTTGCTCTCCGGCTGATAACGGAAGCGAGGCGATAATAAGAATCAGCAGAGCTGCCGCAGAAATTGATTTCATCTACTGTTCCTTTCCCGGGGCCGGGTTCCTCAGGCCCCCTTCAGCTTCCCGCCGGGTGAGCACTTCCAACGGTCCCAGGCCGGCAAACTGCTCTCTTGTCTCTGAATAATCGGTCAGGACAACTATCACCCTGCTCCCCGAGAGAAAATGCCGGGTTACACTATCCTGAACCCTATTGGCGGAGAGGACATCGATACTGTCCGCAAAGTGGCTGAACGATTTGGCGCTCAGCCCGAAATTATGAATATCTACTATCCTGTCTGCAATCTGGCCGCTGGTCTCCATCAGCAGGGGAAGCGCCCCCCGGAAGAAATTCTTCGCCCCCGAAAGTTCCGCCTCCCCGACCGGCTGCCCGACAAAGCTGTCCAGAACCGAGACAACCTCGTCTATCACTCTTCTGACCCTGTCATTTCCGCAGTAGGTGTACACTCCGAAGTACCCGGCATCCCTGAAATAGCCCGCAGCTGTCCGGACCGCGTATACCAGCCCTTCATCATCTCTGAGGGTCCTGTACAGCCGGGATGTCCTGCCCTGGCCCAGTATCTTGTTCCCCAGGGTGAGTGGGTAATAATCGGCGGTGCCCCTTCCGGGGCCCGCCCCCCCAATCCTTATTTCACTCTGGGTTATACCAGGCTGGTCTATTATCAGCACCCGTTCTGCCGGACCCGGGTCAGCGCCGCCCGCGCCCGGCTCCTCCCTGCCCGCGCCGCCGGCATTCCATTCGCCGAAATACTCCCGGGCAAGTTCAAGGGCGGAAGAGCTCTCCATGCTCCCCGTTATTACCAGGGCGGACCTGCCTGGTCTGTAATATTTCCGGTAGAACTCCATTATATCCTCAGCGGTTATAGCTTCGAGAGTCTCCCGGTAGCCGGATACCGGGTGGGAGTAACCTGCCGGAAGGGATACTTCCAGGAATATATCGGTGGCAAGCTGGTAGTACCTTCTCGATCCTATCTCCGAGGCCTGATAATCTCTCTCACCTTCAAGCTGCTCCCTGGTAAAACGGGGGGAGATCGCAATCCTGCTCAGAAGCTCAATCCCGGTCTCGATATCCTCTGCCATAAAACTCCCCTCGATTACCACCACATCTCTTCCCTTCTCCACCGCTATCCTGCCCCCCAGAGATTCTGCAGCCTGGTAGATCCGGTTTCCTCCCGGCCCTTCCACCCCCTCCATAAGAAGGGAGGCGGCAAGGCCGGAGATACCCTCCAGTCCGGGGGGATCATAAAGCGAACCTGCATCTATTACCAGCCTGAGCGAAACCAGCGCGACTTCGCCTGCCGGCGCGGTATAGACAGTGAGGCCATTTCCGATCCTGGCACTTCCGTATTCCGGGAAATATCCCTCTCCGGCGAAAGCCGCGGCTGAGAAGAGAGGAATCAGACAGAATGCAATCAATGCTGCTCGAGTCAATCTCATCTTCCGCTCCCGCTCTCCAGGAGAAAGACCACGTTGCTCTTTTCTGGGCTGAAATATTCAGCCGCAACAGCAGTCAGGTCCTCAGGATCAACCTGACGGTACCTCTCCCTTACCGTATAAATCATTTGGTGATCCCCCAGAAGAAGCTGGTATCTCCCGATCCTGCCGGCCCGTCCCGATATAGTCTCCATACCCCTTAAGTATCCGGCTTCGATCATCTTTTTCGCCATTTGAATTTCCCGGCCTGTGACTCCATTATCAATTATATCCTTGATCACTGAATAGAAGGCTTCAACCCCCTGATAAGGATCCTGCCCCTCCCTCATCCTGATCGTCACTATGAACAGGGCGGGATCGATCCTCCAGGGAAAGAAAGTGCCGGCCTCGGTGGCGATATTCAGCTCTTTCACCAGGCGATCATTGAGCCGGGAATCCCTCCCGCCGTCCAGGACCATCTGGAGCATATCCAGGGGATATATATCCTCAGATCCGGCCGGTGGGGCGCGGAACCCGATCTTTACCACCGGAACCCTGAATTTGACATCCAGGGTATCCCTTCTCTCTCCGGACTGAGCCGGCTCCTCCGGGATCTTCTCTCCCGATCCCTGACCCGCAGGTATCGGGCCGTAGTGGCGGCGGATCAGCTCCAGCGCCCGGCCGGTATCAAAATCACCGGCGGCGACCACAACCACGTTGGAGGGCCTGTAACGACTGCGGTAATACTCCATGCAATCTTCTCTGGTCAGAGCCATGATATCCTCTTCGGTACCTATGGCGGGATACCGGTAGGGATGGTCTCTGAACGCAAGGGCGAAAAGCCTCTCCCGCATTCTTCCCCTCACCGAGTTATCCACGGACCTGAGCCTCTCCTCCGAGATGATTTTCTTCTCCCTTTCGATATCCTCCAAGCCAAATAGCAGGTTTCTCATCCGGTCCGCCTCCAGCTCGATGACCCTGGCCAGAAGGTCCCGGTGAAACTCACAGTTGTAGACGGTCATATCCTTGGTAGTATATCCTCCGGCGCTTCCGCCGTTATTCTCCAGCAGGGAGTCGAACACCCCCGCCCCGAACCTGGCCGTACCCCTGAACATCATATGCTCTATCAGCTGGGAAATTCCCCGTATCCCCTCCTCCTCGTTCCTGCTCCCCACCCGGTAGAAACTCTGATAACTAACCACCGGCACGGAGTGGTCCTCGTGAAGAAGCACCCTCAGCCCGTTATCAAGCATCTCTTCTGTAACCTGGAATTGAACCTCAGTCCCAGTGCAGCAGGGCACCAGTGAAGCTGCCGAAAGTGAGGCGATTATGATAAGGGCGGGAGGGAATAATTTTGCCAGAGATCTCAAAGCGCTTTCTTTCCGGGGCATAAGGCAGGCAGGATCATGCACCGGCCAGCGCCAGCCCCTTCTCTTTCTTGCGGCTGTAATTCCTGGCCAGCTCAAGGAATATCTCCAGGTCGTTCTCCAGATCGATGGGGCTGCCGTCGAAGTAGAAGGTTCTTATCGGGATATCATCATGATCCCTGCTCAGCGCCGGGTAGACCGCCTCTGAGACAATCCCGTTCATGCAGGTGAAGGGGCTGATATCTATGATCCCGTCCACACCCTTTTCGTACAGGTATATCGCCTTCCCCACACTCAGGACCATCTCACCCTTGGCCCCCTCCGGGGGCAGGTAGTAGGAGCTCTTATCCAGTACGTCGACTATGTCATGGGGTTCCTCCATGTCGGAGAGATCCTCTTGCAGCGGCTCCAGAATGGTCTTCTCATACCTGTGCTGGACTTTCTTCTTCATTACATTCTTCAGCATCTCCAGAGAGTATTTCTTTCCCATGGTCCTCAGCCACCAGGCATGCTCCTCGTCGGTATACCATATCCACTCGGAAATGTCGGACAGCCAGGCCCTTCCGCCGTACTTCTCCATTTTCCTTATCAGGTCCTGGTTGCTGAAGGTGCTCAGGCGGCAGAAAATCTCACCCACTACCCCTATCATCATTACCTCTCTGCTCCAGTCCACCGGAACAGCCCGGAAGTTCTCCCTGGCCCGGTCCATCGCGCCGGCCAGGGCGGAGGGCTTTTCGCCCAGTCCGATGGACCCGTCCCCCAGTATATCGCAGAAATCCTTCAGTGAACTTGCGAACGCCCTGTCTGCCGCTCCTTCTTCGGTCTCGTAAGGCCTGTATTTGTGGAGCATTTTCCTGAGAGCGTCGCTCCCAACCAGGCCGAACCAGCCCAGCTTCATGAACGACTGCACATGCTCGCCCAGGTCCCGGTATCCGTCCCTGCTGCTGGGAGAGAGTATCAGCAGGTCATGGTAACCCATCCCGTCGAATACCAGCCTCATGAACGGGGCGTACTGACCCAGCCGGCAGGGCCCTCCAGAGGTGGGCATGAAAAAAGCGGCCCTGGAGGGGTCGAAATCATCCCACTCGGTGATCTTCAGAAAATTGCCCAGGGTAACCCTGGCGGGAAGGCATTCATCACCCGAGGTATAGGCTGAGGCCAGCTCCAGTGTCCTCTCATCCCCCTGAGGGACCGGCCTGGCATCTAGGCCGACATGTCTGAATGCCGCCGAGAACGCTTCCGCTCCTCCGTCTGACATTCTTGGAATGTAGATTGTTCTTTCTTCGAGCGATTTTTCGCCCACCATCTGAGAACTCCTTTGCTGTCAAGATACGCTTCACACCTGGTCATGATACCGGCATCGTTCCCGTGAGAGTCGAACTGAAGGGTCAGGAAGGGGCGCTTTGCCGACATGCCCATGAAAGATTTAATGTAGGAATCGGGGCCGCACTTGAAGTTGGTAATGTAGATAAGGTGCAGGTTTTCCCTGCTGTCCACGAACCGGTTTGCCTGTATTATCCTCCTGCCGTAGTTCCAGAACATGTTGTCGGTTACATCAGAAATATCTATCCCCTCCAGGGAGAGAAAGAGATGGGGAATTACATTTATTCCGTAATAATCTCTGAGCTTGCCGGGGACCCCGATATTGGCCTCGCTGTCCATTATGTTGTAAGGCCTCCCCACCAGCACTATCCCCGTTTCATGGTTCTTTTCAAGCAGCTCCAGGGCGTTCTGGCCCGCCTCCAGAAGGTCCTGCTGGAAGAGCCGGTCCGCGGCGTAGGCGAACTCTACCGCTTCGCGGTGAATCTTCCTGCTGATACCGAAATCCCTGGCGAAGCTCCAGAGCTGCTTTTCCACGAATTTCATACCTTCCCTGAAATGTACGGAGGGTGCGGCGATGAAATCTCTCCGGTCACAGAAAAGATGGCTGTTCTGCAGGACATACGGCAGTGTGGAACCCCACGGGCAGACGTAGGAATTCACCTCCGGGGCGTCAGTTTCGGAATTGAGGATATTGGGCATGAAGATGAAGTCTACCCCCTCTTCCAGAAGAGCCGCGGCATGCCCGTGAGCGATCTGGATTGGGAAACAGGGCTCGGCCACAACCGCTTCCATACCGGCGTGTGATATCTTTCTGGTAGTCTCCATGCTCTTCACTACCTCGAACCCCATAGCCATCAGGTAAGCGCTCCAGAACTGCCCCCGGTCGTAATAGTACATCGCCCTGGGAAGCCCCGCCCTCTGGCGCTCTCCCTTCCCCTTCCAGCCGGGATCGACCTCTCTTCCGGTTCTCTCCCGGAGGGTTTCCAGCGGGTCCCTGTCCAGGAATTCCTTGTACAGAGAAATCATATCGGGGATAACCGGTTTTCTGGCTACCTTGGCCCTCTTACGGTAACGGTCGCTGCACTTGTCACCCCAGTAGGTCTTCTCCCCTTCCACCGTGAACTCCTGAATACTGCAGTAATTGGAGCAGCCCCGGCATTCAAACTCCCGGAGGCTGTAATCAATACTGGAGATGTCGTATCCCCTGAACCTGGTCTCCCGGTCCAGGGAAATCACTTTCTCCCTGGCCAGAAGGGCCGCCCCGATCGCGCCCATCACCCCATTGTAGGGCGGTACGATTATCTCCGCGCCAAGCACTTCGCTGAACGCGGCAGCCACTGAATCATTGTAGGCGGTTCCTCCCTGGAAGAATATGGTATCCCCTATCTTCCTGCCCCGGACCACCCGGTTGAGGTAGTTCTGCACAACCGAGTAGGCCAGCCCGGCGATAATATCATCCTTCCGCGCGCCCCGTTTCATATAGGTGGTGACATCCTGCTCCATGTAAACAGTGCATCGTTCCCCCATCTTGAGGGGGGCCTGGGAGTTGAAGGCCCTGCTGGCGAACTCGTCCTTGATCTGAATATCCAGCTTCTCCGCCTGTTCCTCCAGAAATGAGCCGGTGCCCGCGGCGCAGGCCTCATTCATGGTGAAATCAACCACCACCCCGTCATCTATCGATATGAATTTTGAATCCTGACCCCCTATTTCGAATATGGTGTCAACGTTTCTTCCCAGCAGGAGATCCCCTATGAAGGAAGCCCCCGCCTTGTGCGCCGTAATCTCGTCCTTTATGATATCGGCCCCTATCAGGATGCCGATAAGCTCTCTTCCAGATCCGGTGGTCCCCACTCCCCTGATATCCACATATTCGCCGACATCTTCCCGGATCATCTCCAGCCCCTCGGAAACCACCTCTATCGGCCTGGCCCTGGTGCGTAGGTAAACATCCCTGATTACCGTACCTTCCCTGTCGATAAGGGCCAGGTTGGTGCTGACCGAACCGACATCAATCCCCAGATAGGCCGGTACCGGAACATTCTTGCCTGAGAAGGAGAAATCTACCGTTTTCTCTCTCAGAAACCGCACCCTGTCGCGCTTAAGTTGCGGATGGGATGGAAATGCCTCATCCTTCCCCCCTTCATCCCCCTTAAGCTTTCTTATAATTATGCCGGGGTCGCTGTCCATCCGCGAGAGTGCCGCCCCGATCGCCCCGAAGTGCACCGATTCGTCAGGGACCAGGAAATCCTCACTCTCCAGTTCAAAGACGTTCCTGATCGCCTGGGCCACACCCCTGTTGAGCGCCACCCCACCGATGAAGGCTGTCCTGCCCTCTACATGCTTTCCCCTTGCTATATTGCTTTTGAAATTTCTGGCCACCGCATCGCAGAGCCCCTTGAGTATCTCATCCGGCTGGTATCCCTTCTGCTGGGCGTGAATCATATCCGATTTTGCGAAAACTGAGCACCTGCCCGCGATCCTGGGTGTACGCTCAGCCCCCAGTACTATATCCCCCACACTCTCTATATCGAACCTCAGCCTGCTGGCCTGCTGGTCCATGAACGAGCCTGTCCCGGCAGCGCAGTCGCCGTTCGTTTCATAATCGGCGATCCCCACCACTCCATTGATACTGGAAAGCCGTATATACTTGGAATTCTCGCCACCCATCTCGAAGATATTAACCACCTCGGGATAGAGGCGAGAAACCCCCCTGGCTACCGCCTTGAATTCATTTTCCACCGGAAGGCCCAGCCTTCCTGCCACGTATGCGGACGCAGAACCGGTAAGAACAATACTGCCGGGCTCATTCTCTCCGAAAAGATTGGAGAGGCCGGAGATTATTTCCCGCACCACACTGAGAGGATCTCCCTGGACCCTCCTGTATTCAGAAAGAATATATTCCCTGCCATCCTTGCCTCGTACCAGTCTTCTGGAACCCATGTCCAGCAGGTCGGCAGCAGCGCGTAACCTTTCGCTGCTACCGGCCAGGGCCCATTTCGCGCTTACCGTGCCGACATCTATACCCAGATTCAAAGGCGCCATATATTCTCCCCTTTGATCAAACAGCACCTGATTCCAGCTGCTTTACTCAGAAGCGTAAATTTTCCTTTCGATTATACCAATTATTTTAATAATCGCAAGAATTTATCTAAAGTTATCCGCCCATAATTCGAAAAATAGTACAGAATTTAATACACCCGGAGTTGCCGGTGCAGAATCTCTGCTTATGGTAATAACAGATAACAGCCGAAAGGAAGATGAAATGAGACACAAGGTCAAGAAGATGTTCCGTAATGCCGACAACCTGCCATCTCTGCCGATCGTAGTCCAGAAGATATTCGCATCCATCAATGACCCATCGGTGGGAGCCAAGGAGCTGGCAAGGATAGTAACCAACGATCAGGCCCTGGCCAGTAAGGTTCTCAAACTGGTCAACTCTTCATTCTTCGGCCTCCGGGGCAAGATCCAGAACATCCATCACGCCGTGACCATGCTTGGATTCTCCACTCTCAGGCAGCTCTGCCTGGGAGTATCCCTGACCAAATATTTCAACAACCTCAAGTCAACGGCGGGCCTGACCGGCGAGGAGTTCTGGCTGCACTCAATTTCAACGGCGATACTCAGCAACAGGCTGGCCAAGGTAAGCAGTGTGGAAGCGGACCAGGATGTCTGTTATACCGTAGGGCTCATCCACGACATAGGCAAACTGCTTCTGCTTCAGTACCACCGGGACAGGTACGTTGAAGCGCTGAAGAAGGCCAGGGATGAAAATATACCCCTGGTTCAGGCAGAAGTGGATATCTTCGAAGTGGATCACTGCGCGGTGGGCAGCTGGCTGTACCGGAACTGGAAGCTTCCGAGGGAGACTCGGCGTGCGGTGAAAAGCCACCACAATATCAACCCGGATGAAATCTCACCGGTCTCGGAGGATGCCCTCACCGGAGTTGTATACTTCGCCAACCTTATATCCCATCATTTTGAGATCGGAAACAGCGGCAACCCGGTATCTGAATTTGACGAGGAAAAATTCAGGACCTTCTTCGGGGAATCGCTGGAAGAGATGGAAATTGACCGGGTGAAAATCGAGGAAGAAACCATGATCTCCCTGGAGATCCTCGGGCTTACCGACTCCGCCGGGAAGGAAACAGTGGGGGCCTAGGTTGCAGGTCAGTCTCTCCGCTCGCGCATTTCCATTCTGTAGAGCTCTCTTACCCTGTGGAGATACTCCATATAGATACCTTTTCTGAAATCGGGAAAGGTCCAGGGAAGAACCCTGAATTCTCCATCCTGGTAAAGCAGCACCATATCGGCAAAAACGGAGCTGCCCAGGTATATCTTCTGGGGTGCTTCCTTGAATGATGCCAGGACCAGCTTGAAAAAATCGATATAACCCGGGTCTATATTGACGCGCCTTCGCTGTCCGCGGGAGAAACTATCTTCCAGCCGCCTGCAGGCCAGTTTCTTCTCTGCCAGCAGGGCCGCTGATTCGAGCCCGGAGAAGGAGAGAATTCTTCTCTGAAGGCCCTTCCCCATCTCCGCGCTGTAGTAATCGGTCATATCGAACCGGTAATCTTCGCTCCGGCTGTCCACCGGGCCGAACAGCTTCTCCAGCTCCGGATAGAGATCCTGCTCCAGGTCGAATCCGGGTGAAAACAGCACCGCGGCAAGATATTTAACCGGAACATCCATAGCTATCCGCCGCTTCTATTCCAGGTTTCCTTCAACTGCTCTATATATCGCCTGGCCTGCCCGGTTATATCTCCCGGAATGCCGAATTCCGATTCGATCTTCTTCTCGATATTATGCCTGATATTCTCATTGATCTTTCGGCCGGGAGTCCTGAACCTCAGATGATGATCCCGGATATAGAGATGACCCCTGCTGGACAGCCTGGTAAGCTGAACCGAATTCATCATCGGCAGGGAGAAAGATCGCTCCCAGTATTTCATGAACAGGTCCTTGGGGACCGGTGTCATCTTGAGCCGGTATCTCCATTTTCTCTCACTGCCGGTGACGGTATAGAGGTCATAATTGGTCCTTCCCCGCGGCCTTATCTCAACCGAACCGAAAGGCGTTTCAACTTCCGCTGTCCTGCCGGAGAGCTCCACCGGTCCGCCCAGGAGGTAGCCGGGGTCCACCAGGTACTTCTTTCTGTCCAGGCAGACAATCAGAGCGCAATGAATATTGGGCTTCTTCATATCGGCCATAACCGGATAACATTTGAACCCTGCCCCCGAGAGTATATTTCCCAGACAGTAGGTTAACGAGAAGCAGGTGCCCCCGGTACTGCTGGAAATATAACCTTCCATAACCTCTTCCGGCATTCTCCTTCTATCAGAGAAATCCTGCATGGAAAACTTCTTGATTATCTTGGTCAGATTCTCATAAGGAATATTTGAATATTCAGTTACCATAGCGTTTAGAAGCCCTGGGCCGGGATCTTCCAGCCCGATACCGAAATGGGAAATGAACATGCCGGTAACCTTATTCAATCTGCTTTCCAAACTTTCTCCGCGGTTGATACCGATGGTTAATATATACGGCGCCGGAGCCCCCCTCGTGGAGCAGCCGGAGCCGCTGCCCCCTTTTTAACCCCGGGGCGCCACCATGTCAATAGAATAGATAAATCAATCCGGCGGTCAAATCAACAATCGACAATCCGCGCCGTTGCGGCCGGGGGCTTCTTCAGCTGATGCAGGAGTTGACAATTCATCGAAGCATATCGTATATTAGATGGTTGATAAATATAGCTTTTTGACAGATTAATTCTTTGCTGATTCTAACCTGGAAACCGGGAGGAATATTTTGAACTCCGATTCGTCAAAAGGGAAAATGGAATTCGGGCCCCGGCGCGGCTACTACCACGAAATAGATGCCAAAGCCGCCGCCGGAATACTGGACGATGAAACCCTGTCCAGATACGAGGATTACGATCTTCTTTACCGAACCTTATGCGGGGTGCTGTTCAATTTCGTGCCGAAATCGGGCCATCCAGGCGGAAGTATTTCTTCCGGACGGATAGTCTCCAGCGTCCTGTTCGACGCGATGGATTACAGAATGGACGATCCGCAGTGCGAAGATGCAGACCTGATATCCTACGCCGCCGGCCACAAGGCCATGGGGCTTTACGCCATGTGGGCGCTCAGAAATGAATGCGCCAGAGCGGCCAGGCCTGATATCCTTCCCGATCCGAAGCACCAGCTCAGGATGGAGGACCTCCTCGGTTTCAGGAGAAATCCCACACAGGAAACACCGCTTTTTTCGAAGTTCAACGCGAAACCGCTGGACGGCCACCCCACTCCCATTACTCCGTTCGTAAAACTTTCAACTGGCGCATCCGGTGTGGGAATACCCACCAGTTTCGGGCTGGCATACGGCGCCATGGACTACTGGGGAAAGGATTCACCCCTGGTTCACGTGATCGAGGGAGAAGGGGGAATGACCCCCGGGCGTGTCTCTGAGGGCCTAGCCTCGGCGGCTTCGGCCCAGCTCTGGAATATAGTACTTCATGTAGACTGGAACCAGTCATCCATTGACTCGGACAGGGTATGCAGGGAAGGAGACCAGCCGGGTGATTACGTGCAGTGGACCCCGGCGGAATTCTGCTACGTTCACGACTGGAATGTCATATCGGTAGAGGACGGAAAGGATTACAGGCAGATACATGCCGCTCTCAAATACGCCTCCGACCATATGAACGATCAGCCTACCGCCATAGTATACCGCACCATAAAGGGCTGGAAATATGGTATCGAGGGAAGAAAATCCCACGGAGCCGGCCACGATTTCTGCTCCCTGGAGTATTTCGACACACTGAAACCAGCTGAAGAGCGCTTCGGGATCGAATTCCCCAAGGATGTCTGCAGCAAGGAACCGGTAGAGGTGGAAAAACATTTCTACGAAACACTGCTGACATATCGGAAGATCCTGGAAGAGAAGAAGGAGCTCAGCGATTACTTCGCCGGCCGGCTGCAGGATGCGGCAGAGCGCCTGGAGAAATCGAACCGACAGAGAAGAAACCCCAAGGTTGACCTTGACCTGATTTACTCGGACAAGGTCGGTTACGACGATGTGCCGGACGAGTGCAGCTTCGCGCCGGGTTCTTCTCAGACCCTTCGCGCCGCTCTGGGCCTGACCCTTGGATACCTCAACAGAGAGACCGGCGGAGCGCTGATCGGCTCTTCCGCTGACCTGCTCGGCTCTACCAGCATCAATAAACTGAACGCCGGCTTCCCGGAAGGATTCTACAATTCGGTTTCCAACCCGGACAGCCGCCTGATCGCCTCCGGGGGAATATGCGAGGATGCCATGGGCGGTCTGATGGCAGGGATCTCCACCTACGGCAAGGCTATCGGGGCCGGTTCTTCCTACGGCGCATTCATCACTTCGCTGCAACATATCTCTGCAAGGCTTCACGGCATAGGTCAGCAGGCCAGGGAAGCATACCTGGGCAAGCCCTACAACACCTGGATACTGGTTAACGCCCACGCCGGGCTGAAGACCGGGGAGGATGGTCCCACCCACGCCGACCCGCAGTGCCTGCAGGAGATCCAGGAGAACTTCCCGTCAGGAGTGCTGATCACCCTTACCCCCTGGGATCCCAATGAGATGTACCCGATGGTGGTGGCCGGGCTGAAGAAGCGCCCTGCCGTTCTGGCCCCGTTCGTAACCAGGCCGAGCGAGACCATCATAGACAGGGAAAAGATGAACCTGCCCCCGGCAACCGAAGCAGTAAAAGGTGCCTACTCAATGAGAAAGGCAGATCCGACCCTGGAACATTATCACGGCACCCTGGTTCTTCAGGGAAGCGGAATAACCAACACCTTCGTCTCGCAGGTCCTGCCGCGGATAGATGAGGCCGGGTACAATATGAATATCTATTACATCAGCAGCGCGGAGCTTTTCTCCATGCTCCCTGAAGAGGAGCAGGAGGAGATCTTCCCCGAAGAGCTTACCAGGGAGGCGATAGCCATAACGGGGCTTACCCTTCCCACCATGTACCGGTGGGTCACCTCCAGAGAGGGCCGCAAACGGAGCATCCACGCCTTCAAGGCGGGACGCTACCTGGGTAGCGGCAAAGCCCATAAGGTGTTCGAGGAAGCCAACCTGCATGGTGAAGGCCAGTGGAAAACTATCAGGGAATACGCCGAATGGATGGAAAGCTCAGATTCGGATATCTAACAGAGATACCAACCGGCTATTGAACAGGAGGCGGGAGAAAAAGATTTCTCCCGCCTCTTTTTCTCAATAATTATTAATCAGGATCAGCCGCAGACCAGCTCAACTACCCTGAGGAGGTTCTCTCCCATGATCCTGTCGCGATCCCGCTGGCTGAATCCTCTTCCGGCAAGCTCTCTCTCCAGGGCGGGAACCCTGGAGATATCCTCCAGCCCGGAAGGGGTCACCGGTATCCCGTCAAAATCGGAACCCAGGCCCACGTGATCGATCCCGGCTATCTCAACCGCATATACTATATGATCGGCAACCGAAGAGACGCCGGGCATGGGAATCTTCTCCAGCCTCCGCATCGCATCGGGCAGGAGCTCGGCTCCGGCCCTCTCCGGGTCGTTCCCGTAACGGCGCGCCAGGGCCGATTTCTTCTCCCTGTAGGGTTTCCAGATCTTCATTATTTCCCGGTTGGCCTTCTGGTCCAGGAAAGCGGGGAAGAAATTTATGCATATCACCCCTCCGCTTTCCGCCAGTGCCTTCATCTGGCTGTCGTCGGCGTTTCTGGGGATATCGCAGATCCCCGCCGCACAAGAATGCGAGAGGATAACCGGGTCAGAACTGTGCTCCAGGATATCGAAAAAGCTTTCCCGCGACGCGTGGGAACAGTCGATCAGAACGCCCAGCCGGTTCATCTCCGAGACCATCTCGCCTCCGAAGGGGCTGATACCCCCCCACCGCCTGCTGCCCTCCGAGGAATCGGCCAGGCGGTTGCTGTTCTTCCAGGTTACCGCCAGGGACCTCATCCCCAGTCCGTAGAAATACTCCAGGGAGGCCGGGGAGGTAATCACATGCCCTCCCTCCACGGAAAGCATTATGGAGATAAGCTCTCGCTCCAGAGCTTTTTTTATTTCACTCCCACTGAGAGCAAGCTTAATACCCTCCAGCGGTTCAATGGCGCGTACTGTGGAATCCAGGCAGTGCCGGGCGGTTTCTTCCCAGACGCCGGGTGGAAGGTCCGGATCCACGCAGCAGGCGAAAAACTGGGCACTGACCCCTCCCTCTCTCATCCGGGGAATATCAATATGCCCGCTGCCGTTTCTCTTTTCCAGCTGAAAGCTTCCTGCCCCGATCCTGGATGGAGTATCGCAGTGTCCGTCAAATACAATCCTGCTGTTTTTACCGCTCATATTCAAACCTCAGCACTCTGATATTCAGCCTTCCATGATTGAATTATACAGGGCCGGCGTAAAAACAGACAGGATTATTCGGATAACGGAAAAGGGAAATTGCCCCTAACGGATAACTTTGGCGGAGGTTGCCACATCCCCGTAGACATATCTTGCGTACGGCAGAAGCTCCTCGGTACTTCTTATGGCGTACTCATCCTGGGTTGGCCCGTTGAATTTGATCTCGGGGCTGTTGCTGTTGAAGAAGTTCCACCCACCCTGGTTGCCGGCGGTGGTGCCTCCAATATACTCTATATTGGGGATCTGCCGTCCATCGTAGAACTGCAGCCATATGGTGTTAAGGGTGGCCGGATATTTCAGCTCCATGGCATAATATGAGGTCAGGGCGGTCTGGACGTTCTTCACGTTCTGAACGTACATCGCTACCTTGGCCGCTTTCTTGGAGCGGTACAGGTTGGAGATCACAATGGTCATCAGAAACCCGATAATCTCTATCACTATCCACAGCTCCAGAAGAGTGAATCCGCCGATCCCGATCTTCCTCGAAAAGCGGCCCGCTCTTCCGGTGAACAGACTCGCAATTTTCACCATTATGCCTCCGGAATCTCGCATCATGCATTCCTTCAGTCAGGATAACCACAGTAAAACTCTCACTTTCCTGACAGAAGCATAAAACATGACATAGAAAGCCCGGAGAGGGTTTTGGGGGACAGAAATTTGATAAATTCCGCGGCGGACGGGGCTTCTATACGGACTCCACCCTCTTTACCCCGGGGACATTCTTCTTGAGAACCTGCTCCACTCCCCTGGAGAGGGTTATCTGCGACATGGGACAGCCGTTGCACGCACCCTTCAGTTTAACCTTCACCACGCCATCCTCTATGTCCACCAGTTCTATATCTCCGCCATCTGCCTGAAGATTGGGCCTGATCTGCTCTATTACTTTTTCTACTTCTTCTCTCATTACCGGCTCACCTGCTTGATTAAAAAATAGCCCCGCGGCCTGTACGGGCGCTCTCTGGGGGCTGTCAAACACTTGTTTCTCACGTAAGAATATTATATAATTAATTGAGTATTAGCAAGGAGATTGATGCCTGAACCTGACTGATCAGCCCTCTGGAAATACACGCGATTATCAGAAGCTCTTCAATCAGGCCCGCATTCTGAAGAAGAGAAGCTACCAGGCTTAACATGGAAAACTGCTGCCGGTCAAGCTGCGGGCATAATGATTGCTTGAATTATACCCGGCATGAATGCTCAATCAGCGCAGCAGCCCTGGACTTAACACCAAAGGAGCGCGTTACCAATGAAATACGCCAGAATTATCCTGACCATCACTCTGATAACTTTTCTGTCCACAATAATATATGGCGCCGAGGAAAACCTGGAAGAGAAAATCGCCCGGCTGAACAGGGAAATCAAGGAGAACGGCTGGCTCTGGGAAGCCGGTATTACCGGCGTTTCCGGGGTATCGAAGGAGGACGGACACACCATCAGGGGCCTGATCCCGATCCCGGAGAATATGAAGGGAAGGCTTCCGGTCTACTCCCCCGCCCAGCCAACGGCCCTGCCGACCACCTTTGACTGGAGAAACAACCAGGGGACCACTCCGGTAAAGAACCAGGGTTCCTGCGGGTCCTGCTGGGCATTTGCCGCCACCGCCCAGATGGAATCACATACCTATATATATGACGGCAGAATAGAAGATTACTCGGAACAGGCGGTTATCGACTGCAACCCCTGGGGTTACGGCTGTGGTGGAGGATGGGCTGGAGGCGCTTACAGGGTATTCATGTACGACGGAGCGGTCTCGGAAGAGTGCTACCCATATACCGCCTCTGACGGTAATCCCTGTACCATGGGAAGCTGTGAAATCCTGGCCTACATGAGTAATTACTATTCCGTAAGCAACAACGCTGAGGCGATCAAGCAGGCTGTCTACAACGACGGGCCGGTTTACACCTCGATGTTCGCCCACGATAACTTTCAGAACTATTCATCGGGCTGTTACAACAATGACTACCCCGATGCAACCAACCACGCGGTCCTGATAGTGGGATGGGACGACAACGGCTGCGGCGGAAACGGAGCCTGGATCATCAAGAACAGCTGGGGGACCAGCTGGGGAAGCGGCGGTTACGGCCGAATCCAGTATGGCGTCTGCAGCATAGGAAGCGGAACCTACACCATCGATTACACTCCCAGTAACGTATTCGTACAGATCAGCGCTCCCAATGGCGGAGAAACCCTGGAGACCGGAAACAACTACAGTATCGAATGGGAAACCAGCAGAAACACACCGGATTCGATCAGCATTTACCTGAGCATCGACAGCGGTTCGAATTATCCCGAGACAGTAGTTACCGGCCTGGCCGGGACCAGCACTTCCTACAGCTGGGAGGTTTCCAACTTCCCGGTCGAGACAGCCAGGGTAAAGGTAATCGCTTATTACGGAGGGGATGTGGGTGGATACGACGAGAGTGATACCGATTTTACCATCCAGGGGCTTCCCAGAAGGTATGTGTCAAGCAGCGGAAGCAACACCTATCCGTATTCTCTCCCTGAATGGGCAGCTTACGATATTCAGGACGCCCTGGACGCGGCCAACGACGGAGATACCGTCCTGGTTGCCGGAGACAGCTATACCGGTTCTCTCTACAGCACCACCGCAGCATATATCATGGGCGGGTGGAACAGTGATTTTACTTCCTGGGACCCGGAAACCAATCTTACTTCGTTGACCGGCTCGAACTCCCTGGTGATGTTCTCCAATGCGTCGGGCCTCTGCGGGCTCGAAGGATTCAGCCTCTCGGGTGGCACTGGAACATCGCTCAACGACCCGGTAACAGGAGGGTACGGGGGCGGAGTGCTCTGCCAGCTGGTCGAATACGCGGTGATCAAGAACAATATCTTCACCAGCTGCGGTTATACCAGCGTGAGCAACTACAGCGGCGGAGGGGCTATTGCCTGCCTGTACGCCGACTCGGCGCTGATCAGCGGAAACACCATGACTGCAAGCGAAGCCCAAAGCGGCGGCGCTGTTTACCTGCACCATTCCGATGCCATAATAACCGGAAACATTATAACCGGATCCTTCCCCAACGCTGATTATACCGGCGACAAGCTCGGCGGAGGTATCTACGCCTGTCACAGCGATATTGATCTTGCCGATAACTATATCGGGGGAACTACCGGTTATTATGACGGTGGCGGTATATTCGCGCATTTCTCTCCGGCTACCCTCTCGGGTGATACCCTTGCCGGTAACAGCTGCAGCCACAATGGGGGCGGAATCTACTCCCGGTACGGATCGCTCAACTCCGAACAGATGGTGGTAACGGGCAACAGCTCCGGATTCATGGGAGGCGGAGTATATTTCAAGGCGGATGACTGCAATATCAGCAACTCGCTGATGACCCTCAACGAGGCGTTATTCATCGGGGGTGGCTTCTACGCCGATTCGGTGAGTGGCGCGGTAAATAACAACACCTTTGACCGGAACTCCACCTCCAACGGGGGAGGGAACGTAATGGTAATGACTCCGGTCACCGGACTTGAATTCAAGAATAACATCGTCACTTATGGTTCTCAGAATGGAGTCCAGTTCAATAACACCGGCAACCTGAGCTTCCAGTATAATAACTGCTACGGGAACAGCCCGGTTGATATATCATCACTTACCCCGGACTCAACCAATATAAGCATGAAGCCCTATTACGCCGATACTGCCTCAGGCGATTATCATCTGGCCCTTCACTCAGCTTCAATAGATGCCGGCGACCCCTCCGGCGGCAGCGACCCTGACGGCTCAACCGCCGATCAGGGCATGTACGGGGGCCCGGAAGCAGTGATGGCCCGCCCCGACCTGGTGGAAAATGCAATTGCCAGTTCGGTCAACGACACCACTATAGAGGTGGGATGGGATGAGCTATCCGGTGATGTTGATTATTACGCCGTTTACGGTTATACCGAAAACGGATTTATACCTGGCGAAGCTAACTACCTGGGAAGCGTTGCGGCCGGAAGCTCCAGCTATCAGCACCACCCGGTGGACACCTGCTGGTACTACCGGGTCAACGGGGTAAGCAGCGCCGGATACGCCGGTGGTTACTCGGCAGAGGCTGCAGAATGCGCCTCCGGCGCGGACCTGATATCCCCGGCGGTGGAGCTGGTCTATCCTGACGGCGGAGAGATACTCTCGGTCGGCGATACCATAAACATCCAGTGGGTGGCAACCGACAATGAGGCCGTGGATTCGGTGAGCATATCGTACTCTATTGATGCAGGGGGCGAGTACACTCTTATCTCCGGCGGGGAGCCGAACGACTCGCTCTACCAGTGGACCGTTCCGGCCACCCTCTCCGATTCCTGCCTGATCAGGGTAACAGCATATGACCCGTCCCTGAACACCGGGTTGGACAGTTCGGACAGCCTCTTTTCCATCCAGCAGAATACCGGAGTGGAAGATGAATGGGAGGAAGAGGAGGGAGCTCCCAGGCTGGCCAATCACCTGGCCCAGAATCATCCCAACCCGTTCAACGGAACCACTACCATCGCCTATTCGGTTAAGGAGAGATCTTACGTGGACCTGAAGATCTACGACACTGCCGGAAGGGTGGTAAAGGTACTTAAGACCGGGACTCAGGCCCCGGGCACATACGAAGTGGTCTGGAACGGCAGGAACAGATCGGGCGAGGCGGTAACCTCGGGAGTTTACTTCTGCCGGATGAGGGTAAACAAGTTCGCTCAGACCAGAAAGATAATCTACCTGCGTTAGAAAGACGTCACTGGATTACCGTCAGCAGAGACCGGCCGGCAGACCCGGCCGGTCTCTTTCGTTGCGGCGCAGGATTGCGCCTGATATCTGTACTCCCGTCAGGATCAGAACCGCCTGACCCTGGACACGTTGACATACCAGGTGGCATTCCCTATAATTAACCGGTCCGGAGAGGGAAATATCTATCTTGCAGCCCTCCGGGATCAGGATATTATCATGGCAAGCAACGGCTATCCGATTACGGATACCGTAAATTCACCGTGATCTGAATAGCATCGAACCTGGCCGGGCACAATGATTGCATAACCCCAGTTCCGGGGAAAAGCTTTAGCGGACCGGCGGTATGACCTGTGAACGAAGAGATCGAAAACAGAAGAAAAAACAGATCGGGCATTAATATTACCCTGGCCGGAATGGCTCTTAATATCTGCCTGGCCCTTCTCAAATTCCTGGGCGGGTTATACGGCGGGAGTAAGGCGCTGATCGCGGACTCCCTTCACTCCCTTTCCGATCTGATCTCCGATCTCCTTTCTCTGGTGGGGCTTCATTACCGTTATAAGGCGTCGGACCACAATCATCCATACGGGCACGGCAAGATAGAATCACTGACCACCATCGGAATCGGGGTGCTGCTTTTTGGATTGGCCTTCTGGATCGGATTCGACGCCATCCGGACCATCTATCAATGGAGCTTTCAGTCCCCGTCATCATACACTCTCTGGATAGCGGCGATATCAATTATTACCAAGGAGACGATTTACAGGCTGACCCGAAGAACCGCTGGCAGGATCAGAAGCGAGGTGCTTTCCGCCAACGCCTGGCACCACAGGTCGGACGCCATTACCTCCGGGATTATACTGGTCAGCATAGCCGGGGCCAGGTAC
>WJIX01000126.1 GCA_014730075.1 bacterium
CAGCAGTTATAAAGAGATGCCGATTCGTCCCATGACCGTCGCCGACATGCTATGGAACGAGACTGGGTCCTGGCGAAATGTAAGGCCGGTCTATTCCAGGTTCGTCTCCCCCTGTATCCAGGGATGCCCGACCAGCGAGAATATTCAGCACTATATACAGCTGATACTGGAGCGGAGGTATGAGGAGGCCTGGAAGACCATAATCGAAACCAATCCAATGCCGGCCGTTACCGGCAGAGTCTGTTATCACCCCTGCATGAGCAAATGCACCAGGGGTGACTACGATGAATCTATCAATATTATAGCCCTGGAGAGAGGCCTGGGTGATATGGGCCTGGATAATCCCGGTTGGATGGAAAAGTCAAAAGCGAGCAGGGATGAAAAGGTGGCGGTAGTGGGAGCCGGCCCTGCAGGACTTTCAGCCGCATTCTATCTGGCCCGTTCAGGTTACCCCGTAACCATCTTTGAGGCTGATGAGGAGCTGGGGGGAGTCCTCCGCTGGGGGATCCCCGAATACCGGCTTCCCAACGGGATTCTCGACCGGGTGGTCAGCAGTATCATCGAATCGGGGCCGATTGAGGTCAGGACCGGGGTTGCCGTGGGAAAGGATATCGGACTGGATAAGCTGGAGGAGGAATATGATGCCGTATTCATCGGTATCGGCCTGAGCAGCAGCAGGGAACTGGAACTGGATGGGGAGGATTCCCGGGGAGTGGAGAAGGGGCTGGAGTTTCTCCGAAAGGTCAACAGCGGGGATGATGTGAAGCCGGGGAAGAAGGTAGCGGTCATAGGCGGCGGTAATACCGCCATGGATGTAGCCCGCTGCGCCCTGAGACTTGGATCGGATGTGACTGTGGTATACCGCAGGACTCTTGCCGAGATGCCTGCCATATCTGACGAGATAGAGGAAGCCAGGGAGGAGGGGGTAAAGTTTGAATATCTCGCCGCCCCAAAAGAACTGGTCACCGAAGGTGGCAAACTGAAAGAGGTCATCTTCCAGAAGATGAAACTGGGCAAGCCGGATGAATCAGGAAGGCGCCGCCCCGTACCGGTAGAGGGAGAAGAATTCACCATGGAGGTGGATAACCTCTTCACCGCCATCGGCGAGGTCGCCGACCTGGAAGGGTTTGAGGAAACCCTGGAATCGAAGTGGAACCTGATAGATATCTCCGGGGATTACGGTCAGACCAGCAATGAAAAAATATTTGCCGGCGGAGATATTGCAACTGGCGCTGCCAGTGTAGTGGAGGCGGTAGCGGCAGGAAGAAAATCCGCCGAGAAGATAGACCGCTTGTTCAGGGGCGTTGAAGATCCCGAAGAAGAAGAGGCGGAAGAGTTCGGGATAGATCTTATCAATACCGATTATTTCCCCAGGACCAAGAAGAACACTCAGCCCAGGATCCTTCCGGAGAAGGCCAGAGGGGATTTCAGCGAGATCATGAAGGGATTCGACGGGGATCTTATCCAGAGGGAAGCGGAGCGCTGCTTCTCCTGCGGGGTGTGCAACTATTGTGATAACTGCTGGATCTTCTGCCCGGATGCGGCAATCATCCGGAATGAGGATGGATATGAAATTAACTACGATTACTGTAAGGGTTGCCTGGTATGCGTACAAGAGTGCCCGCGCAACGTTTTTGCCATAGAGGAGGAGTAAGCATGAAAAAGACCATAATGGGAAATCACGCCGTAAGTTATGGTGTGCGGGCATCAGAGGCGAAGGTGATTTCCGCCTATCCGATAACTCCCCAGACACATGTGGTAGAGCTCCTGTCGGAGATGTGCGCCAATGGTGAGATAGATGCTAAATTCATAAAGGTCGAATCGGAGCACAGCGCCATGGCCGCCTGTGTGGGAGCTTCCGCCGCGGGATCTAGAGCCTTTACCGCGACATCTTCCCAGGGGCTCCTGCTGATGACCGAGATGCTACACTGGGCGGTGGGTTCGAGATTACCAATAGTGCTTGCCAATATCAACAGGGCGATCGGCCCTCCCTGGAGCATCTGGACCGACCAGAACGACTCGCTCTCCATGAGGGATGTGGGCTGGGTCCAGATCTACTGTGAGTCCAACCAGGAGACCCAGGATACCATTCCTCAGGCATTCAAGATAGCAGAGCAGCTGCAGCTGCCGGTGATGCTGGTGCTGGACGCCTTTTTCCTCTCTCATACTTATGAAATAGTGGATATACTGGAAGCTGAGGAGGTAAGGGATTTTCTGCCTCCCTACAAACCGGAGATAAAGCTGGATGTTAACGAACCCCACTCCTTCGGTAACCTGGCCAGCCCCGATTACTATATGGAACTCCGCTACATGATCGAAGAGGCCATGGGTGAGGCCAGGGAGCTGATAAAGAAGACCGGGAAGGAGTTCGGAGAGCGTTTCGGCAGGGAATACGGGCTGGTCCATCCCTACCGCTGTGACGACGCCGAAACAATCCTGGTCTGCTCCGGTACGGTCGCTTCCACGGTAAGGGCTGTTATTGACCAGATGAGGGAAGAGGGGATAAAGATAGGATCACTGAAGATGCGGGTCTTCAGGCCCTTCCCCTTTGAGGAGGTCAGGGAAATTCTGGGTTCGGCAAAGAAGGTGGCGGTCCTTGACCGGAACATCTCCTTCGGAGGACACGGGATATTCTTCCAGGAAGTAAAGAGTGCCCTTTACGGATTTACCGATATACCGGTAGTAGGATATATTCTGGGCCTGGGCGGACGGGATGTTACCCCGGAGGTGCTCAGAGAGGTTGCCGACAAGGCAATTAATGATAAAAACCCTGAAACTTATATTAACTGGATAGGAGTCAAGAAATGAAAGAAGCCAGGATTTCAACAGAAGAACTGATGGGCTCTGGACATCTGGCGTGTCAGGGCTGCGGGGCTACCCAGGCAATGCGGCTTGCCCTGAAGGCTCTGGGCAGACAGACAGTACTGGTGATACCGGCATGCTGCTGGTCCGTTATCGATGGTTCCTTCCCCCATTCAGCGGTAGACCTGCCTATTTTTCACACTGCCTTCGAGACCGCGGCGGTTACCGCCTCGGGGGTAAAGGCGGGACTGCAGATGCGCGGCGATACGGAAACCACCGTGGTGGCCTGGGCCGGCGATGGAGGCACCTATGATATAGGGCTTCAGGCACTCTCAGGGGCGGCCGAGCGTAATGAGGATATCATCTACGTCTGTTACGACAACGAGGCCTACATGAATACAGGCATTCAGAGGAGCTCCTCAACACCGGTGGGGGCCTGGACTACCACCACACCGGTAACCAACTACAAGAAGAGGCCCAAGAAGAATATGATAGATATCATGGCCGCTCACTCCATACCGTATGTGGCAACCACCTCGGTGGCCTATCCCGAGGACCTGGTGAACAAGTTCAAGAAAGCAAGAGAGATAAAAGGAACCAGGTATATTCAGATTATGGCTCCCTGTCCTACCGGCTGGAAACTTGACCCCAAGTTAACTATCTGGATAGCCAGGAGGGCGGTAACCACCAAGGTCTACCCCATGATAGAGGTTACCGAGAACGGCGAGAAAATCAGCGTATTCAAGGACTTCGAGCCGACTCCCTTCAACGAATATATCAAGGCCCAGGGAAGGTTCCGCCATCTCAGCGATGAAGAGATCGGGAAGATGGAGAAGGGTGTCGAGATCTCCTGGAATAAGCTGCTGGCCAAGGAGAAGATGCTTGCATCAATCCCCGCGATGGATACTCAGACCGGCTGAGGCGGCCAGTCAGGCAATAACAGGGATACCTGTCCCTGAAATCTGATAAGGCCCCTGGAGCCGGTTACTCCAGCATAACCGCAAACAGGGAATACCGCGCCGGAGGGCCGCTTCCTGTACCAGCCCCCCTTCCCCGGGGTTTCATATCTTTCCCCATAGTTCCGCGTCGCAACCAATAGTTCATATAAATTCTTTATTTACAAATAAATATGGCATTATCAAAATTAATAATGCAACTGATATTCGCAATATGATATTTGCCGCACACTTCCTTCAGGGGTTGAGAACTATGTAACCCTTTGCGTATAAAAATCTTAAAAAAAGATTGTGAATTGGTACGGGATTAGCGAATGGTATCCGGTGTGAAAGATATTTGAAGGAGAGACAATGAAAATATTATACAACAAAAAAGAAAGAGGCTTCACACTGGTGGAGATGATGGTGGTGATATCGGTACTGGGACTGGTCCTGGCGATAGGAACTCCGCCTCTGATCGAATTTCTGAGGCATACCCAGTCCAGCGACTCAGCACAGCTGGTGGCTGGAATACTCAGAAAGGCGAGAAGCCGCGCTATTTACGAAAAGAATGAATATGTGGTATTTTTCGATCTGGCCAATTCAAGGTTGACTATACTGGATGATGACGGCGGGGGAAACGGCAATCCTTCCGATCCGGGCTTCGACCCCACTCACAGGGGTAACGGCAGGCCGGACTCGGATGAAGTTGTAATGGGCCCTTACACCCTTCCCGATGGCCAGGTATTCGGTTTTGTGGGAAGCACCGTGGACCCGGATGGAAATTATGTTTCCAGCCCGGTCACCTTTTCCGGCAACCCCCCCAGGGTTGTATTCTTTCCTAACGGGAGTACCAATGAGGAGGGCCTGGTTTTCGTAATGCCGAACAAGGAATTCCGGCAGCAGGAGAAGGGCCTGGACAAGATGCTCTTCGTCCGAAGGTCGACCGGAAGCGTAGTCATCCAGGACCCTGATTATAATTGATGAAAGGATAATCTGATGATAGCCGAAATCAGGAAACTGGCAGTTTCAAACAGAGAGGGGATGACCCTCGTTGAAGTACTGGTCGGTATGACTATATTCGCCATAGGCCTTCTCGGTCTCAGCCAGGTCATGTTCGGGGTGATACGTTCGAATATGTCATCCAAGAATACAGGTATCGCAACCAACCTGGCTCATCAGAGACTGGAACAGATCATGAGTTCAACCAGGTATGGAGCTATAAACGCAGGCAATTTCCCGGATGAGGATTATGGGCAGATAGGCGGCGGAGCGTCGGAATTTCAGAAATTCAAGAGGACGGTTGCTATTGCCGATTCCACCAACGCTCTGGGGAACAGTGTAATGAAGGAAATTACGGTCAGGGTCGAGTGGCGGGATCGCGGAAAGCTGCGTGATGTCGAGCTGAATTCCAGTATCTGCCGCTTCAAGGATGTAAGTTTATAGGGGACTTAATCAAGGAGTAGACATGCCCTGCACTGCAAGATCCAATAAAGAAGGTTTCACACTTGTGGAGATGATGATCGCCCTGTTCGTGGGGGCTCTTCTGATACTGATCTCCTACAACGTGCTGGTAACACAGAATAAGGCGGCGGATGCACAGAACAGCTATATCAACGCCCAGCAGAACTCCAGGGTGGCGATAGAGAGCATGGAGAAGGAGCTCCGACTGGCCGGATTGAATGTCGATGACTTCAATGGCCAGCCGATCTTCATAGATGCTGCTCCCTACCAGGTTGTTTTCAACTCAGATATATCCAGGGGAGTTTCCGGGGTGCTGGGGATGACTGTAAATCAGAGCCTGATGTTGCATGACGGCACTCAGTACACTCCTGGAATTTACCCGGGAGAGAAAATCGGATCACTCCTCCGGTACAACAACAACGCAGAGACTATCAAGTATACCCTGGACCAGAATGATAACGGTATCGTGGACCAGAGCGACCGGTATATGGAAACCCGGAATCCCGAGGACTACGCACTCTACCGCGAGGAGAACGGTACCAGGAAGGATATTATCGCCTACGGGATCAGGGGAAAGGAAACTTACCCCGACGGACAGTTCCCCCAGCCGATGTTCAAGTACTGGGGTGATTACAACAGTGACGGAGTGGTCACGCTATGGGGAGATAATGACGGAGACGGCGTGCTCAGCCAGGCGGAAGTAGCCGCCCTGGGCGCGGTACCCCAGGCCGGTCTGGACAAGATCATTGATGTTGAAATAACGGTGGAGGCGGAATCGGATCTAATGGATGCGGGATATTCCGGCCCTCACAGCATGGCCGGGGCTCCCAGGCAATACCGCTCGGTGATAATGACCAGCAAGGTCCGGCCAAGGAATGTGGCCACTTCCAGCGCCAATTTCCATGCCTGCGGCGATCCTCCGGGAGCACCATCCAGCCTATCGGCGGTGGATACCCCCACTGACGACGGCAGGAGTATCACCCTCAGTTTCAACGCTTCGCCGGACGAGCTCGGTGGAGAGGAGGATGTGCACAAGTATACCATATACCGGAGGAACGCCTCGGACCAGAACTGGGCATGTATCGGCTCAAAGGTGGTGACCGGGAATTCATCGTACAACTATGATGATGACGAGAGCACCCTGGCAGGAGGCCCTGAAATCGGGGAAAGCTATTATTATTTCGTCACAGCCTGGGACTGCCGTCCGCAGGAATCTTCCCCCTCCAATACCGCGGGGCCGGTTCAGCCGATTCCGAACGGTCCGGCGCCGCCTACGGTGGTAAACGCTTATGACACACCCTGCGACGATATCGATGAGGTCAGTGTTAATATATCCAAATCGCCGGATGACCTTGCCAGCGGGGGTAATGTGTCAAAGTACCGGATCTACCGGGGAGATGAGAGCGGAAACCTCGCCAGCAAGACTATCATAGGTTCGATCAGCGCCGACGGCTCCAATCACTATACCTTTCTGGATAATCCCACGTACAATATCGGGGGGATTCCGCCTGCCAGCGGAGAATCGTATTATTACGCCGCGGTGGCGGTAGGGGCCACCGCCGACTCGGTCTATTCGGTTCCCTCCAATGAGTACGGCCCGGTATATTACTCCGGGACTATATCCGCCTGCCGCCTGACCGGGGTGTACGACTACCCCGATGATGAAGGGGACGCCCTGGCGATAACATGGAAGTCATCTCCCTCCGAGGAGTGTACTCCCAATGAGGTGGTAAGCTATACCCTGAAGAGGATGGCAGTCTACGAGACGGAATGGACGGTTGTCTATACTACTCCCACCACCGGGGTGGCCAACTACAGCTATGTTGACGACGACCTCAACAGAGGTACCAAGTACACCTACTGCGTATGGACCATGGGAGCATCCGATGCGGTACCTTCGAACGAAAAGTCCGGGATACCGCTCAGCAATACAGATCTGGAGCCCCCGGTCAACCTGGCCGCCGAAGATATCCTCTGCGACGCCACCGGGGCAATCAATGTGACCTTTGAGCATTCCCCCCAGGATATCCCGGCCAGCGGTTCGGTCGATTATTACAAGATCTACCGGCGACAGGAGTTAACCACCTATCAGGTGGTAGGGCATGCTGCGGCTGACGGTTCCGATTCCTACCTGTTCGTGGACGGGACCGAAAACAATCCGGGCTCGCCCCCGATAATAGGAGAGTTCTACTATTATCAGGCTACTTCGGTAGACAGCGTCAACTCGCGTGAATCGGCCCCTTCCAATGAAGGGTACACCATGTCGGACGGAGAACCGGGAGCGCCCAGAATCACAAGCGCCGTAGATACCCCCGCTGACGCCGGAAAGAGTATCACGGTGACCTTCGACCGGTCCGCCGATGACGGCCATTGCACCAACAACGTGATAATTTACAAGATTTACAGGGAGACAGATGAGCACGCCGCCTTCAACCACCTGGTGGGAGAGCTCACTGCGGTGGGTCAGACCGCCTATACCTTCTACGACGATGAGATCTTCAGCTACGATCCACCGGTGGACGGCATAGGCTACTATTACGTAGTCAGGGCGGTGGAGGCCGGAGGAGAGGAATCGGTAAATTCCAATATCTTCGGTCCGGTATATTCCATCTCTCAGGACCCCTCATCCTATATAGTTTTCCAGGATGATTTTGAAACAGACAAGGGTTGGATCCACGGTGAGAACCGTACCCAGGATGACTGGCAGAGAGGCACCCCCATGGGTAACGGAGGGGCGGACCACGGCAACCCCGATCCTTCTTCCGCCTATTCGGGCAGCAATGTATTCGCTAACGACCTGGGCGCCAGTGGATGGAACGGCGACTATCAGAATAACGTGGATAACTACCTGATGACCCCGGCGGGTCAGCTCGACTGCAGCGGCCACACCAACCTGGTGCTGCAGTTCCAGCGCTGGCTGAACGTGGAACAGCCAGCCTACGACCAGGCGGAGATATATATCAGCACCAACGGGCACAGCGGCCCCTGGACCAGGATATGGCAGAACCCCAACGAGATTACCGATAACAGCTGGGTGTTCATGGAAATAGACATTTCCAACTGGGCGGACGGTGAATCTGATGTTGCGATAGCCTTCTCGCTGAAGACAGACGGAGGGTATGTCTACTCGGGATGGAATATAGACGATTTCGTTATCAGGGAAAAAGCGAATAACCCTTAACCGAAGAGGATGATCAGAGATGAACAGAATAATAAGAAGATACGGCACTGGCGGCGAGGATGGAGCGGTCCTGGTGATAGTGATCCTTATACTGGTCGCCATCAGCGGGATAGTTATGGGAGTAAGCTCGATCTCGGTTAACGAGACTCAGCTGGCCTCCAATGAGAAGCTGGACAAGAAGGTCTTCTACCTGACCGAGGGAGGTGTGGAAAAGAGCCTCCGTTACCTGGCCGGCCTCTCGGTGCCCTTCAAGGGAAGCGGAAACAACAAGGACCAGCCTGTGATGCTCTACAACGATGAGCAGATCTACGGTATTGGCAGGGTTACCTCCTACCTGGACCCGCTTGATTCGAACTCCGGTGAGACTACCCGTTTCGTGGGAGTGACGGTAAGAGGAACCCTGGACGGCAGCGGTATTACCAAGGTGCTTCGAGTGAAGGTGGGCCAGCAGAACTTCTCCAGGTACTCCTACTTCTCCGATATGGAGAAGAGTACCGGAGGAACTACTATCTGGTGGTACGATCACGATGAACTCCACGGCCCGGTGCATACCAATGACCAGCTCCATATACACGGCAACCCGACTTTCTATGACGAGGTCTCCAGTGCAGCATCCACAGTGGATTACTACCACGGGGGCCCCCCGCAGGACGACCCCGACTTCAGGAAGGGGCTGACCCTGGACGCGTCAGTTATACCTCTTCCGGCCAATACCGATATGCTGTATAATGCCGCCAATGAGACTGGCGGCCTGCAGCTCTCCGGGAACCCGGTCCGGATAGAATTCGACTTCGACGGCAGCAATAACCGGATACTGAGAGTTACGGTAAGCGGTAGCACCACCGATATGAACTACCCCTCCAACGGCGTAATCTACGTGAACGGGAACGCCGAGGTGGAGGGAACGGTCAGGGGGCAGGTCACGGTCGGCTGCAGCGGGAGCATCAGGGTTACCGACAATCTGGTCTACGAGACCGATCCCAGGACTGACCCGACCTCCAGCGATTATACCGGCCTGGTCGCCGAGAAAGACGTAGTGGTCGCCTATAACGCGGCCAATATGGATTCCGGTGACGAGACAATCATGGCGGCGATAATGGCACTGGATACCTCCTGGGAAGCTGAAAGTTACAGCTCCGGGAGCCCCAGAGGAAAGCTGATAGTGTACGGCGGTATTATCCAGAAGCAGCGTGGTCCGGTAGGAACTTTCAATTCTTACGGTATAGTCAGCGGGTATGAGAAGGCATACACCTTCGACGAGCGCCTCCTGGATAACCCCCCTCCCGCCTTCCCCACCACGGGGCAGGTGGAGAAGGTCTCCTGGACCGAACTCGACCCATCCACCGATATCTCCGCGAACTTCTGGTAGAAGGCTAGGTGGCCCGCCGACAGTCCGGCGGGCCACAATTTCATTAATAATAAAGCAGTTTGGCATTTTCAATCAACCGGCTTGAATTATATGAAAAAGGGGGGGGCTCTCCCCTTTTACATGTTGACATTTCCCGCTTTCCGGTATTAAGATAATCGTGGTTGAATAGAATATTTTTATAATTAAGGGAGTTGCCGTGAAGAAGATAACTGTTTTAAGCGTGGCCGCCTTTCTGATAATAGTACAGTCCTGCGGGGTAAAGCACCCCTCCAGTATAAAGGTGGACCCCGAATTCGAGCCGAATGACGTAAGGCGAGTCCTGGTGGCCCCGGTTATCAGTTCGGTCCCGAAGGGATCGGACCCCCGGAGGCAGTCCGAGATACTTACCAGGCGGATATTGTGGGAAAATCTTACCGCGAGGGATGATTATATATTCATATCGCCCCAGCAGTTCATGATAACCCTGAACAGGGAAGCAGGCCCGGATGCATTCGGCAGGTTCAAGAATGCCTGGCTGGAGGGGAAGGGAGCGGATGTCGAACTGGTCAGATTATTGAAGAAAAACCTCGAGATAGATACAATTCTTCTGCCGGAAGTCTACCTTTGGTTCAAGGATGAAGCTGATTACCGTGAAGCGGGGGCCGCCTCCACAACCCAGGTGGGGATGAGAATACACTTCGTGGACCCCCTCTCGGCGAAGGTGCTCTGGGAGGCCACCGACGAGAACTTCATGGAGGGGGTCAGGACCGAGGGGGACAGGGTGGAAGTGACCGGTGCGGGGGGGTATGACAGGCGGATAAGCGGTGTTACCGCTACCGGAAGGGATATGTATTCCGCTCCCCCTTTCGAGAGTGTCCTGGTGACTGTTGTGGAAGCCCTGGTAGGCGCCATTCCGGCGCACTCTCTGCAATAATATTCCATGGATGAGAACTGGATGGATCAGGCCCTGGCCGAAGCTCAGAAGGCGCTCCGGGCAGGAGAGGTTCCCGTGGGGGCGGTGGTGGTAAGGGATGACAGCTTACTGGGGACGGGGCATAACGAGGTGGAGAAGCGGGGCGACGCGACAGCCCACGCGGAGATGCTGGCCATTCGCCGGGCATGCTCCGTACTGGGCGACTGGCGGCTGAATGGTGCCACCATTTACGTTACCCTGGAACCATGCCATATGTGTATGGGCGCTTTCTATCTATCTCGTGTAAGCAGGGTGGTTTACGGAGCCGCACAGCCCAGGAGCGGGGCCTGCGGATCGGTGGATGATTTCCACCGGCTGAACCTGTTCAACCATGAGATAGAGGTGGTTGCCGGGGTAAAAAAAGAAAAATGTCTCTTGCTTTTGCGGGAGTTTTTTCACAATCTGAGAGAGAAAGGAAAATGACGGAGAGATGCGAGAGTGGCTGAATCGGCGCGATTGGAAATCGCGTGAGGGGTTTTCCCCTCCGAGGGTTCGAATCCCTCTCTCTCCGTATAAAATATAGAGTTAGATGAGAGCGGAGAGATGCCAGAGCTGGTTGAATGGGGCGGTCTCGAAAACCGTTGAGCAGTTTATCTGCTCCGGGGGTTCGAATCCCTCTCTCTCCGCCATTATAAGGGCCTGATTCCCCCCGGTGGGAATCGACCAGGATGAAGTGGGGATGTAGCTCAGCTGGGAGAGCACCTCGTTCGCAACGAGGGGGTCGGCGGTTCGAGTCCGCTCATCTCCACCAGTATAATTATACGGCCGCGCTAGACGGGGAGGTAGCGGTGCCCTGCACCCGCAATCCGCTATAGCGGGGTTGAATTCCCGGTTGAGGGAATGCGGCTTTCGAGTGATCGGCAGCGGGAAGTGACGTTGATAGTAAGGAGCCGTGCAATAGGAACCTGCCAACCCCGTCAGGACCGGGAGGTAGCAGCGGTAAGCAGTTATTCTTATGTGATGCGGTGACCCTTACTGGAGTTAACCTCGCTGATGGAGCCGGGAGCCCTTCTCGATGCCGCGGGCGCGGCCGTTTTCGACTCTGGAAGCTGGGGAAATAACTATGTCTTACCTTATTCTGGCCAGGAAATGGCGCCCGCAGAAATTCTCGGAAATAGTGGGACAGGACCATGTCTCCACTACCCTCTCCAGGGCGGTTGAGAAGGGTAGGGTTGCGCACGCCTATCTCTTCTCCGGCCCCAGGGGGTGTGGGAAGACCTCTACCGCCAGGATACTGGCCAAGGTTATCAACTGCGAGAACCGCTCCGGGGGGGAGCCTTGCGGAAGCTGTGAATCATGTCAGGCCGTTGCGGCCGGAGAACATATGGATGTCATGGAGATAGACGGAGCCTCGAACCGGGGTATAGACGAGATAAGGGACCTCCGGGAGAAGATCGGTTACACTTCCACCAGCGGTATGTCCAAGATTTACATAATAGATGAGGTTCACATGCTCACCCCCCAGGCGTTCAATGCCCTGCTCAAGACCCTGGAGGAACCACCCGCCCACGTCTTCATGATCCTTGCCACCACCGAGCCTAACAGGGTCCCAGCCACCATACGCTCCAGGTGCCAGAGGTTCAGCTTCAAACGGCTGGAGTTCTCCGAGATTGTTGGTCAGCTTGAAAAGATCTGCACCAGTGAGAAGATAGATTACAGGAAAGACGCACTTCAGCTGATCGCCAGGCGGTCGGACGGGAGTATGAGAGACGCCGAATCGCTTCTGGACCAGTCGATTTCCGCCTCGGAGAAAGTAATAGATATTGAACTGGTCCGTTCGGTCCTGGGCCTGGTGGATTCCGCCATGGTCTCGGAGCTTCTCAGGGCGGTTAGCGGCAGGAACAGGAGCGAAGCGCTTTCCATAGTAAACCGGGCTGTATCCTCCGGCCTGGACCTGGAGGAATTCTTCCTGGCCTACATGGAGGGACTGAGATCGCTACTGGTTATCAGCGTGGGGGGCGAAGGCGCGGCCGGCTGGCTGGACCTGACTGATTCCGAATTCGAGGAATTCTCCGGCATTGCAGATACGTTCAGGGTGGAAGACCTGCTGCTTCTCTTCAGGTCGGCAGTTCGCTCCTTCGACGAATTCAGAAGGACCGCCCAGCAGAGGTATCACCTGGAGGCGCTGGTTGCTGAGGCTGCTTCCTGGGATTCTGCGGTTGATATTTCGGAGCTGATAGGGAGGATCGATTCCGGTGATACCGGTGGGGATGGGGGTGGAGGTTCAGGCCCGGCGGCAGGGAGCAGGGAAGCCGGTAAGAAGTCGGCGGGTGGAAAGAAGAGCAGAAAGAGCGGGAGCGGCCCGCAGAGTTCCACTTCGAAGGCGGAAGCAGTCAGAGTGAAGCCTGAAACCCGAAGCGGAGAAAGGGCTGGCAACACCAAGGCCCTGGCAGCTCTTGGGGGAAGAGAGGAGTGGGAAAAGTTCCTCTCCAAGATTAGAGAGGCAAAACTGACCCTGGGGATCTGGCTGATGTCGGCAAAAGTCATGCAGGTAATTGATGATAAAATAGTTCTTGGTTTTGATGGCAGGAACCGGTTCGCCTGCGGGATGGTCAGGGAAGCAAAGAACAGGCGCTATATCGAAAAGCACCTGGAAGACTGTTTCGGCAAGAAATTTACCATCGACGTGGTGGAAACTGATAAACCGGGCTCAGGGGATGACGACAGGGAAAGTAAGGATGAAAAGCCAGCTAAAAAGAATGTTGATCCCGAAATCGATAAGATGTTGAAGGGTAACCCGATGGCCAGGAGGCTGGTGGAGGAATTCGACGGAGAGATAATACCTGAAAAAGATAAGAAGAGGAGGGCCTGATAATGAAGAATATGGGGAAGATGCTTAAACAGATGCAGCAGATGCAGAAGAAGATATCGCAGATGCAGGAAGAGGTAGCCGAACAGACGGTGGAAACCGCATCGGGGGGCGGTATGGTAAAGGTGGTAATGAACGGGGCCCATGAAGTAGTATCGATACAGATAGACCCCGAAGTGGTTGATCCCGAGGATATTGAAATGCTGGAGGAGCTGGTGGCCGCAGCGGTCAATGAGGCCAACAACCAGGTGGATGCGATGATAAAGGAGAAGATGGGATCGCTGACCGGGGGGCTCCCCATTCCTGATATTTTCTGAATCTGATCCACTGCCCGAATTTTTATATCTGAATCCCCAGGAATATACTTAAGATATCCTCAATTAAGGCAAGGATTTTGCATACAAATGGGAGAGGTGATAATGAGTTACGAACTGCCGGTTCTCAGGGCATTGATTGACCACTTCAAAAGGATGCCTGGAATAGGCGAAAAGACTGCGCGAAGGCTAGCTTTCGCAATATTATACACCGACAGAGAGGAGGTCGAGGATTTTGCGAAAGTATTACTGCGAGTCAAAGAAAGAATTGGATTCTGCAGTATATGCGGAAACCTTGCAGAAAGCGACACATGCAGGATCTGCAACGACCCCAGGCGGGAAAGCGGAGTCGTATGCATCGTTGAAAGGCCGGCCGACATTTACTTTTTCGAAAAAATCGGCAATTTCAGGGGCCGCTACCATGTACTGCATGGACTCCTATCTCCTCTGGACGGAGTAGGTGCCGGGGATCTCAACATTGAGAACCTCGAGGCAAGGATTGAAAGAGAAGGGATAGAGGAAGTGATACTGGCAACCAGCACCAGCGTTGAAGGCGATACCACCGCCCTGTACATAAGCGAAATATTGAAGGGAACCGGAGTCAGAATCACCAGACTGGCGAGAGGGATACCGATGGGCAGCACACTCGAATATATTAACGGTAACACATTGGCAAAAGCCTTTGAGACCAGGGAAGAGATTTAAGCCGATTGGAGAGCAAATAACCATGGTTAGAGCTAACTGGAAGGTGTTTGAGAAAGATTACTGGGCGATAAATACAGCCCTGGAAGAACTGATCGATAACTCCAATGCAAAAAGTGTCCTGCTTCTGGACAAGACAGGACAGCTGATATCCAACGTAGGCCAGGATGTCCGGTTTGATATTCATACATTTACATCCCTCTGCGCTGCCGATTTCGAAGCGAATGCCCGACTGGCCAACCTGATCGGAGAAAAGGACTTCTCCACGCTCTATCATCAGGGGAGCGATGAGAGTATGTATCTTTCCAAAGTGGAGAAAGATATAATTCTGGTAGTCCTTTTCGACCGGAGGACCACCCTGGGGCTGGTACGCCTGAGGACCAGGAAAGCGGTAGAAGAGCTGGCGGTTGTGATCAGAAGGCTGTATGAAAAACTTCAGTACGAAAACGAGGATTATTCGGAAGAGTCGAGTTTTGACGAAGAGTTCCACGCAGAGGCGGAATTCGAGATAGACAGTTTGTTCTCTGATTAGGAGGATCGTATTGTCGCTGATAAATTATTCATCCCGTGAGATTAACGTCAAGATTGTGTATTACGGTCCCGGTCTTTGCGGAAAGACCACCAACATACAGTATATCTACAATAAGGTCTCACCCGAGACCAAGGGCAAACTGATAACCCTCGCCACCGAAATGGACCGGACACTCTTCTTCGATTTTCTCCCTCTTGAGCTTGGGGAGGTCAAGGGTTTCAAAACCCGTTTCCATCTTTACACAGTCCCGGGCCAGGTCTACTACGATGCCAGCAGGAAGCTGATTCTCAGGGGAGTGGATGGGATAATCTTTGTGGCTGACTCTCAGGCTTCCAGGTATGACGCCAATATAGAGAGTCTGTATAACCTCCATGAAAACCTCAAGGAGTATAACCTGAGGCTGGAGGATATACCTTTCTCCATCCAGTACAACAAGAGAGACCTGGATGATATAATTTCTGTTGGTGACCTGGAGCAGGAACTGAATCCAAAACAGTACCCCTCTTTCGAAGCGATCGCCGTCAACGGGATGGGGGTCTTCAATACCCTCAAATCGGTGGCAAAATCGGTTCTCAGAAACCTCAACTAGAGTAACCCGTTCTCCAAGCCCACTCAGCCGCGTCCACTCCGGATCATCATAAAGGGAAATAAAACCGGGGAAGCTCCAAATACAAATAACCTTGACCATCCCGCCAACCGAATGTATTCTGTTCAGTTAATACTGAGGAGGATTAGCTTGACCAGGAGAATAGTTACATTACTGGGGTCTTTTTTCTACAGCGGGTTCTTCCCCATAGCCCCCGCTTCATTCGCCAGTTTTATATGGGTGATCTGGTATCTGTACATACCGGGTGGAAGGGTGCTGGTCAATCCCTACTCGCTGCTGATAACCATCCCCCTGTCAGTCCTGGTTGCTGACAGAATGGAGTCCTACTACGGGCACGACGCACCTGAGATTGTAATAGATGAATTCGTGGGAATGCAGATCTCGCTGTTGATGTTCCAGCCCACCCTGAAAATTGCAGCCGCCGGATTTCTGCTGTTCAGGGTATATGATATAGCCAAGCCTTTCCCTGCGGGGGCGTCCCAGAGGATACCGGGGGGCGCTGGTGTGGTAATTGACGATATCATAGCGGGGGTATATTCGTTCCTGACGCTGAAAGTGGTTCTGTATCTGACGGGGATCTTCTAACTTCGGGAAGGGGACTGAGTCGGTTCAGTGCTGATATGAAATTTGAAATAATCTCATTCGAATTCCAGGGCTCAGCCCGCCGGTGCTTCCAGCTGGCAGGGCTGATCGAGAGCATGGGGGGTATGCTTACCGGAATATCATTTCTTCCGGAAGGCACCGGATCAGCCGGAGAAAAGATTGCCGGACAGCTGCGTGGAAATGACCTGCTGGTAGTATACGGGTCCTCTGTCCAATTTCCATCACTCCGGGAGGTTGCTGAGACGCAAAAGGCCCCTTCCCAGGCAGAGCGGACGGTCCTTTCGCCATACCGCGGCTCGTTGGTCCTGATGGTGCACCCCGAATCTACCGATGGGGAGGTAAGGGAAGCCCTGGAGAGCAGACTGCAGGGGATGCGCAGGCCGGTGCTGGGGATATGCCGGCTTGACTCCGCCGGAATGGAGGAGATACTTTCCGAGTCGCTCCCCCAGGGGCTTATGGCTGATTTGAGAGTAATCCATCCACTCCCCATGGTAAGTATGGTTTTTGCCCCGCCGGGCAGCATGGCCAGCGATATGGACTCTGCCGCGGAAAGGCTGGGGAGCTATCTGTTCTGCAGGGAGTACCGGAGTCTAAGCTCAGTGGTGCTTCAGCTTCTGAGGGAAAAAGATATGACCCTGGCTGTGGCTGAATCGATCACCGGGGGGCTCCTTGCTTCTGAGCTCATTGCCGTACCGGGGGCCAGCCGGGTTCTGATGGAAGGATTCATTACCTACAGCAACGAGGCGAAGGTGGAAACGCTCGATATCGATCCGGAGTTGATCAGGTCCTCCGGGGCTGTCAGTGCCGGGGTAGCTGTCCGGATGGCTTCGGAGGCAGCTTCGATTTCCTCGGCTGATTATGCCCTCTCCACCACCGGTATCGCCGGGCCCTCGGGGGCTACCCCGGAAAAGGATGTGGGGCTCTGTTATATCGGACTGAGAACACCGGAGGGCATTTACTGCGCGGCTCGGCAGTTCAGCGGCAACAGGGAGGAAGTCAGGTACAGGACGGTGGTAAGCGCGCTGGATATCCTGAGGTTGAGCCTGTCAGGATATGATGATAGACTGAAAGAATATAAGGCTTAAATCTCCGATTGAAGGGAGAGATAACCCTGATGAGACTTTTTTTCGGGATCCCTGTTTCTGAGAATGTCAGGCGGTCGGTCGCCGCGAGTATATCGGAGCTGGGGCTTGGAAGAGGGCCGTTTCGCTGGGTGCCAACTGAGAATTTTCATTTTACCCTGAAGTTCCTCGGTGAAACCGGTCAGGAGAAGCTGCCTGAGATCAAAGAGGCGGCCCTGGAGGTTTCGTCGGAAGTGGAGGGGGAATTCACCGCCACCCTTGATCAATTCGGGGCCTTCCCATCGCTGTCAAGGCCCCGGGTTATTTTCTATTCTCTATCTGAAGGGGGTGGCAGTATGACCCGGCTGGCAGGAGAAATTGACCGGGCAATGTCCTCTCTGGGATTCAGAAGAGAGAAGCGGGCCTTTCACCCGCATCTTACACTGGCCCGCATTAAGAAGCCCCTCTCACAGGAGTTGCTGGATAAGCTAAGCAGGGTGCCCCCGCTGGCCGGAGAAAACTCTCAGGAGGTGGGTTCATTTCAGCTTATCAGATCCCACCTCAGCCGGTCCGGTGCCAGGTACGAGAAAATCGCCGAATTCGCTTTTCAACCCCGTTGATTATCATTGAATCAGTCATGATAAGATGTTATAAATTTTACACCGGTAACAGAGTACAACCGGATAAATTGTTTTTTTCAGGATGAAGGAGCGGAAGGGTGAAGATGGCAGACTCAAAGAAGAAAAAAAACAAGAAGAAAGCTGTTGACCTGGCTGTTAATCAGATAGAAAAGCAGTTCGGTAAGGGCGCAATAATGCGCCTGGGAGCCGATGGCGGGATAGTTCCTATCGAGGCCATACCTACCGGCAGCCTCTCGCTGGATGTGGCCCTGGGAGTGGGGGGAGTACCCCGCGGACGGGTAATCGAGATATACGGTCCGGAGGGTTCGGGAAAGACAACCCTGGCATGTTCCATAGTGGCGAATGCTCAGAAACTGGGCGGCGTGGCAGCTTTTATTGATGCCGAGCACGCCCTTGATGTAGGTTATGCCAGGAAGATCGGGGTAAATACCGACGAGCTTCTGGTGTCCCAGCCCGATACCGGCGAACAGGCCCTTGAGATAGCGGAGGTCCTGATCAGGAGCGATGCCATAGATATCGTGATAGTGGATTCGGTAGCCGCCCTGGTACCCTCCGCAGAGATAGAAGGCCAGATGGGGGATTCGCATGTCGGACTCCAGGCCAGGCTGATGTCCCAGGCACTGAGGAAGATAGCTGGTGCGGTCTCCAAGTCAAAGACCTGTATGATTTTCACCAATCAGATCCGTATGAAGATCGGAGTGCTGTTCGGCAATCCGGAGACCACATCCGGGGGTAACGCGCTGAAGTTCTACAGTACTGTCAGAATGGATATCAGGCGGATAGGAAAGATCAAGGACCGCGATAATATCATAGGTAACAAGACACGCGTAAAAGTGGTAAAAAACAAAGTTGCGCCCCCCTTCAGGCAGGCTGAATTCGAGATTCTTTTTGACCAGGGGATCAGCATGGAGAGCGACCTGCTCGAACTCGGTGAGTCATCAGATATCATCAGCAAGATGGGCAGCTGGTATTCATACGGTGAAACCAGGCTCGGCCAGGGCAAGGAGAACGCCAGGATGTTCCTGCTGGAAAATACCGATATCAGAGATGAAATAGAGCAGAAGATAAGGGAGCACTACGGACTGGCTCCGGGGCCTGAAAAGCCTGAACCTGAAGATGAAGAAAAAGCAGAAAAGTAAACAGCCTGAAGTAACCTCGGTAAGGAGGAAAGCGGGAGGACTGAGGAGGATAGAGACATCCGGCGGGGACAGGTATCTGGTTCTGAAGCGGGCAGAAACGGAATATCTTCTGAAACCGGGGACAGTTCTGGAAGAGACTGATATCGGACTGCTGGATAATGATCTTGCCATGGAAGCGGGAATGCGCCTGGCTAAGGAGAAACTCAGCAGGCGTGACAGGAGCGAGGGGGAGATCCGCGGTTTTCTCCTGGAGGAAGGTGTGGAGAACCCGGAAGTAATCAATTATATTATTACGACTTTGAAGAAGCACCGGTACCTTGATGATAGAGAGTTTGCGCGCAATTATATTGAATACAGGTTGAAACACCGGCCCACCGGGCCCGGTATGATCAGGAAGAAGCTTATGGGTGCGGGTGTGAAAGGACCGGTGATAGATGAAGCTGTCAGGAGCTGTTATGATACCGCCAGGGAAAGAGAGCTGGCGGAATCTCTGGTCAGGGGCAGCTTTTCACCCGCCGGCGACCGCAAACGGCTGGTAAAGAAGGTAAACGGATTTCTCAGAAGGCGTGGCTTCGGAAGCGAGATCACCAACAGTATATGCTCCCGTATTTTGAGAAAGGGGTTTTTCGAAGATAGGTATGAGTGACAGGATCAGAACATCAAGAGAGATCAGAGAATCGTATATTGATTTTTTCAGGGAGAAAGACCACCTGGAGTTTCCCAGCGCCCCGCTGGTACCCCCCAATGATCCCACCCTGCTCTTTACCTCCGCTGGAATGGTGCAGTTCAAGGATTATTATATGAACCCGGAGAAGGCTCAGCACCCCAGGGCGGTAACCGTTCAGAAATGCCTGAGGGCGGGAGACCTGGAAAGTGTGGGCAGGACTCTCCGGCATCACACCTTCTTCGAAATGCTGGGGAATTTCAGTTTTGGAAACTACTTCAAGGAGGAGGCGATCGCCTGGGCGTGGGAGTACGTGACAGAGGTGATTAAACTCTCCCCGGACAGGATATATGTGAGTGTATACGAAGATGATGAAGAAGCATTCAGCATATGGAACCGGGATATCGGAATAGCGGAGGAGAGGATATTCCGCCTGGGAAAGGCAGACAATTTCTGGGGCCCGGTGGGAGAAACCGGTATATGCGGGCCCTGCACGGAGCTCTACTACGATATGGGCGAGGATCTCGGATGCGGAGAACCCGGCTGCCAGCCCGGATGCGACTGCGACAGGTACCTGGAGTTCTGGAACCTGGTTTTTCCGCAGTTCTGGCTGGATGAATCGGGACAATACCAGAGACTGGACAAGCCCGGTATAGATACCGGCCTGGGGCTGGAAAGACTGGCCACTATCCTGCAGGGGGCGGAGGATAATTACCATTCAGACCTGTTCCTTCCCATAGTGAATCGTGTCAAAGAGATACTGCCATCCGGGATGGATATGGATGACCCGGAGAATATCATGTCGGTAAATATGATTGCTGATCATGTCAGAGCACTGACTTTCGCCCTTACGGAAGGAATCTATCCCTCCAACGAGGGGAGAGGATACCTTCTCCGCAGAATCCTGAGGAGGGCCCTGACCAGGATCTATATTTTCGGCCTGGAAGAGCCCTGTCTCTACCGGGCGGTGGATACAGTGGTGCGGGTGATGAAGGACCAGTATCCGGAGCTTGAAAAGAGGGCCCCTGAAGTATTAAAAGTGATCAGGGCCGAGGAGGAATCATTCTTCAATACCCTTCAGCGGGGCAGGGAAAGGTTCCGTTCTCTTGTTAAAAAGGTAAAATCTGGCGGCAGGGAAGTGATCAGCGGGGAGGATCTCTTCGTTCTCTATGACACCTACGGATTTCCTTACCAGCTGACCAGCTATCTGGCCTCCAAGGCCGGGCTGAAACTGGATGAGGAAGGTTTCAATGAGGAGATGGAAAGGCAGAGGGAGCTTGCCAAGCAGAGCGGACGTTTTGAAGCAGGTGAAGAAGATATATCGATGACTGAGGTCAGCGGCGGCGAGGATTCGGCATTTACCGGTTATCAGAACCTGGAGGAGGAAGCTGTTCCAAGAAAATACCGGGAAGTGGACAGAGAGGGATATGAGGGAATCGCCTGGAGCGGGGAAGGCCCGGCGTACGAGCTGGTCTTCGACAGGACACCATTCTATGCCGCCTCCGGAGGACAGGTGGCAGACAGCGGGACCATCGATATCGGTGAGTACAGGTCTGAGGTGAGGGATGTTTTTCATAGAGGCCATTCAGTTATACACCTGGTGGAGTTTGCGGACAGCTCCGGCAGCCCGGAATCTCTCCTGGCCTCAGGAGCCTCCGCCCACCTGAGGGTCGACCGGGATACCAGGACCCGTACCGCGGCGAATCATACAGTCACCCATCTGCTGCACGCCGCCCTCAAGAAGGTGCTGGGCGCGCACGTAGCGCAGGCCGGTTCCCTGGTGACCCCGGACCGTTTCCGGTTCGATTTCAATCACTTCGAGGGGATATCCCATGATGACAGACAGCAAATCGAGGACCTGGTTAACAGGTGGATAAGGGACTGCCTGGAGGTAAGAACCGAGGTTACCAGTTACTCTGAGGCGGTCAAGAGCGGGGTGACAGCCCTGTTCGGAGAGAAGTACGGTACAGAGGTCAGGGTGGTTCGAACCGGCGACGTTTCGGCGGAGCTCTGTGGCGGGACACATATCGATATCACCGGCAGGATAGGACTGTTCGTAATTGCCGACGAGAGCAGTATAGCTGCCGGAGTCAGAAGGATAGAGGGGTTGACCGGAGATGCGGCTCTGAACCACATGAGAGATTATAAATTGGTGGCGGCGGATGCCTCCGCCATGCTGAAGGTGCCGGAGAGCGAGCTCAGCGGGAGGATTGAGTCGTTGATGGAGGAGGCAGACCAGCTCAAGAAGAAAGTCCGAAAGATGCAGAGCGGCGATATAAGTGGGAGAATAGACTCCATCATCGATCAGGCCCGGAGGGTGGGCGATATGGTGATCGCTACCGGGCGAATAGATGTTGATTCGGTTTCCGCCCTCAGGCACCAGGCGGATAAGTTCAGAAACAAGGTGGACAGCGGCATTGCAGTCCTTTCCAGGGCCCCTGGAGAAAAACTTGAATTTGTGGTGGCCGTCACTGACAGTTTGATTGAAAAGGGCATTGATGCTAATATGCTGGTTAAGAGTTTAAGCAAGATATCAGGAGGGGGCGGGGGAGGCAAAAAGCACCTCGCCCAGCTGGGGACCAGAGATACCGGCAGTGAAAAGGCGGTGTTCGATTCAGTGCCGGAAATAGTCAAGGATATGATCTGAATGAATAATTCCAGATGGCTGAAATCAGTTTTTATGTTGGCGGTTTTCTTCCTGGCCTTTCCGCTTTCCGCGCCGCGGGGGCAGATCGATACTGAGAGAAGCCCCGGCAGGGGTGAGGAGCTGCAGGAGTTGGGTGAGCGTGAACAGGTCACCGAGAGAGATCCCTTCTGGGAGCAGATGGCCGACCTGGAGAAGGCGATAGACCCGTCCACTTATGTCCTGGGGCCGTATGACCGGCTTCAGGTAAGTATTTTCGGCACCGAATCGAAATCGTACGACCTGGTGGTCCTGCCAGAGGGGGATGTGTTCATCCCCGGTATCGGAACGGTAAGGGCGGATGGCGCAACCCTGGATCAGTTCCGGGACAGGATAGCGCGGCGCCTGGGAGAGTATTTTCACAACATAGAGATTCACTGTCACCTGATGGTGCCCAGGACCTTCAAGGTCTTCGTTACGGGAGAGGTAGCAGAGCCCGGAGCGGTATCAGTTTTCGCGGTTGACCGGGTATCCGATGCCATCCGGAAGGCAGGAGATATCACCTCCATTGGTTCGAGACGGCGGGTGGAGGTTCAGAGAGGGGACACCCTTTTCAAGGTGGACCTGTACAGCGTAATAGTCAGCGGAGATATTGAGGAGAATATTTTCCTCAGCAACGGAGACGCCATCCACGTACCCCCGGCGGAGAGAACCGTCACCGTCAGCGGTCCGGTAAGAAGGCCGGGGGAAATAGAAATTATTCCGGGGGAGAGTATACGCGATGTCATAAAGCTCGCAGGCGGGATGACAGGTGAGGCGGTACCGGATTCGATACTGCTCAGCAGGGCTGGAAGGGCTGAGAGGTTCAGGACCATTAATGTTACCAGGGACAGTTATGATATGAAGCTTAAGGACCTGGATGTGGTTAATGTGCATGACAGGTTCAGTTCCTCGGACAGGGTTTACGTTTTCGGAGCGGTTAACAATCCTGGCCGTTTCTACATATCGGAAGATGAAAAGCTGTCTGATCTGATCGCCAGGGTAGGGGGATTCCAGAATGAAGCGGATCTCAAGGCGGCATCAATCGAACGGAGGAACAAGGAATATCTTCGGCTGGACCTGACTAAACATCTCACCAGGGGGGACGAACTCAATATAGAGATGAAGGACGGTGACAAACTGTATATACCCCGGGTAAGAAGAATCGTGGCAGTGGGGGGAGAGGTCAGGAATCCGGGATCATTCGAATACCAGGGTTATCTGACAGTCTCCCATTACGTGGGGCTTGCCGGAGGGCCCACCGAGAAGGGAAGTATGTCCCGGATCAGGATATATTCCCCGGATGGTTCGATCAGGAAGGCAGACAGGAACACATACCCCACCCGGGGAGATGTGATAATAGTCCAGAAATCGAGGACGAGGATGGTGGGCGAATTCTTCGGGGGTATCCTCAATGTTGCGGCGGTAGTAGTATCTATTCTGGTTCTTACCAATCAGACTGATTAACGGGAAGTGAGATGGCCGATTATTTGCTGGATCAGATCAGGAGTGAAATAGGAGATCTCCGGACAATCCTGGAGTCTCTGCCGGAAAGTACAATAAAGACTGTGCTGAAGATGGCAGAGGTAACAGCGGAGGGTATCATCAATGGGAAGGTGGTATTCACCTGCGGAAACGGGGGGAGCGCGGCGGATGCCCAGCATATCGCCGGAGAGCTGGTGGGCAGGTTCCGCCGGAAGAAGGTCCACGGCTACAAGGCGATAGCCCTTACCACCAACAGCTCGGTGGTAACAGCCCTGGCTAACGATTTCTCATACCGTGAGATTTTCTCGAAGCAGCTGGAAAGCAGGGGTGAGACTGGAGACATTCTTCTTTCACTTTCAACCAGCGGTAATTCACCAAATACGGTAAGAGCGGCGGAAGAGGCCGGGAAGCTGGGAATGATTACCCTGGCTTTCGTGGGACAGGAGAATGGGGACCTCGGTGATATAAGCGATTACGTGCTTAATGTGCCACACCAGGATTTCGCCAGGATTCAGGAGACGCATATGCTGATGGGCCACATCTATTGCGGTCTGGTGGAAGAGATAGTTGTTTCGAAAGGCTGAATATCGCCGGTTTCAAGGAAACTGATATGCCCTCGATCCTCCAATTCTGCGCGGTGGATTATACCGCCTATTTTCTTCTGCGGCCGCTGGGGGCCGGTCTCAGGGATGCCGGTTACCGGGTAACGTTCTGCTGCTCTCCCGGACCGGGGCTGGAAATGCTTGCCCGGGAGGGGTTCGAGGTCAGGGGGATCGGCGTTTCCAGGAGTTACAACATATTTTCACACCTGATATCTCTGGCCAGGTTATATCGCTACCTGAAAAGAGAGAGTTTTGATATAGTCCATACCCATACACCCGTGGCCTCTCTGATAGGACGCCTGGCCGCGAAACTTGCCGGGGTGGGAACGGTCATTTATACCGCTCACGGTTTCTATTTTCATGAGGGTATGGGCAGGGCGGCCCGAAAGCTATATATATACCTGGAGAAAATTGGCGGAAGGCTCTCTGACCTTATATTCGTTCAGAGCATGGAAGATTACGTTGACGCCCGGCGGGAGGGTATCGCGCCCGGAGAAAAACTGGTTCATATCGGAAACGGGATAGACCCGGAAATGTTTGGCATGAAGCGGTATCCCGAAGAAAGGGCGCGGCTGAAGAAGGAATTCAACATTAATGATCAGCCGGTAGTTGGATTCGTGGGCAGGATGGTAAGGGAAAAGGGTGTGTTCGATCTTGTCAGAGCTGCGGTAGAAGTAAAGAGGTCTCATGAAAATGTGAGATTTATTCTCATCGGTGAGCAGCTGGATAGCGGCAGGGGAGGATGCGCCGGCGAGCTCAGGGAGCTGATCCGAAGAGAGGGTCTGTCATCCAATGTAATAATGACAGGCCGCAGGGAGGATGTCCCTTCCATTCTTACTCTGCTCGACATATTCGTGCTCCCCAGTTACCGGGAGGGGATGCCCCGGTCGATTCTGGAGGCGATGGCCTCTTCTCTGCCGGTGGTGGCCTCCAATATCAGGGGATCCCGTGAGGAGGTGGTGGAAGGCGAAACAGGATTACTGTTTCCCGCAGGTGATTTTCATGCCCTGGCCGGTGCTCTGCGAGAGCTCCTGGATAATCCCGGGCTTGCCAGGAAGATGGGAGAGCGGGGCAGAGAGAAGGTCCTGAAGTGCCATAACGAAGAAAACATAGTAAATAAGCAGATAGAATCGATAGGACGTGTGGCCGCGGCAGGAGATAAATCGGGGACCGCGGAAATCAGGGACCGGAGTTTTTGACCATGATGCTGGAAACCATACTGTTTGCTCTATCATTCGCGCTGGCGTACATCCTTACCAACAGGATACTGAAGATTTCCCTGGAAAGGAAACTTTACGATATACCCGATCACCGGAGTTCACATTATGTCCCCAAACCGCGCCTGGGCGGGATCGGGATAGTAATAACTTTTTATCTGACCTCCATAATTCTGATATTCGCGGGGAAGGATATATTCCCTTCCCTCCGCGCTGCGGTGGGAGTATATTCTGCGGGATTCCTGGTGGCCGCTACCGGTTTTGTTGATGATATAAAGGGGCTTGACGCCAGGCTGAAGTTGTTAATTCAGTTCGCCGCAGCCACCATGGTAATACTCGCTGGTGTAATCCTCCGCCAGTTCCGCCTCCCTTTCATAGGTTCGATTAACCTGGGGGTTCTCTCCGTTCCGGCCACCTACCTCTGGATACTATGCATAATGAATTTCTATAATTTCGTGGACGGAATTGATGGCCTGGCCGCTGGAGTTGGGGTCATAGGATCGCTCTTTCTGGCCTTCATGGCCCGCTCTTCGGCCCTTCCCGGACTGGCCCTGCTCTACGCCATACTGGCGGGGGGAGGATTCGGTTTCCTCAGGTATAATTTCCCTCCCGCTAAAATATTCATGGGTGATACGGGGAGCACCTTCCTCGGTTTCATCTTTGCCGCACTGGCGGTGATATCGAACGGGAGGGGAGTGCCTGCTTTTGTTACCGTGCTGGTTTTCGGAAGCGTTTTCGCCGACGCTCTCCTTACCCTTAGCCGGAGGATTCTGAACAGGGAGAAGATTCTGTCCCCTCACCGGACCCATTACTACCAGCGGCTTACCTCCATAGGATTTTCGCACAAGCAGGTAACACTGCTGGAGTATATTATCACCGCTTCTCTTGGAGTCAGTGCCTTCTTCTTCCTGACCGGGGACCGTATCTTCATAACAGTTTTTTCGGTTTTCTGGGTGCTGTTCTTCCTTCTGGTCCTGATTAAGATCAGGAGCATGGAGCGGGGTAAGACCCTCTTCTGGGAAGGGAGGACCCTGATTATTGCTACGGGTGATTTCTTTCTTATCGGGGCCAGCTATGTCCTGAGCTATTACCTGAGGCTCAATTTTTCCTTCCCGGAGGCAGAGACATCATCGATGCTGATCTCCCTGCCGATAGTCCTGATTATCAGGACCATAATCTTTTATTACAGCGGCCTTTACCGGGCGGTCTGGCGTTACGTAACCTTTGATGACCTGATATCCATAGTGAAGGCTGTTTCCCTGAGCACCCTGGTGATAATCGTACTCTTTACCATGTTCTTCAGGTTCGAGTCCTTCCCCAGGTCGGTATTCCTTATAGATATGTTCATACTTACAGTCTTTATCTCCGGCTCCAGGGTTATAACCAGATGGTTCCATGACCTTCCCAAGCATGAGAGCATATCGGCCAGGAGAGTGGCAATAGTCGGAACCGGGGTCACACCGGAAGCGGTGCTCCAGAAGATCAAGAGATCGCGCGATCTCCAACCGGTTGGTTACCTGGATGACAGAAGCAGGATGCAGGGAAGGGTAGTGGGGGGGCTGAGGGTTCTGGGCACTCTTGAGCAAGCCCCCGCAATAGTGTCCGATTACCAGGTTGAGGAATTCATACTGATGGATTCTTACCTGGACAGGATCCCCGGCGATCTGCTGGAGAGGATAAAGGACGCAGGGGGAAAGGTGAATGTAATATCCGGCCCTGAGGATATAGATGAAGATCATTTCACCGGGTTCGAGAAACTGCCATTCAGGGACAGATCGGTAATGCTGATAAGCTCTGGGAGGTTATGCAGATATGCCGGTCCGGTACTTTCCAGGGCATCCCGGCTGGTTATCTCCGCTGATTCCCGGGGGGGAACCGATTTGACCGGAAGGACGGATAAGCCGGCATTCAATTATTATGGGGCGGCCAGCTCACCCGGCCTGCTGGGCTCTATTATGGATGAGCATGAGGTGGATTACGTGATTTACGAATTCTCAGCCGACTTTTCCAGGTTCGATAATCCCCTGTTTGCCTATTTCAACGGGATATACCTTCCCCTCAAAACAGCCGCTTCTGAGGTGGCAGAGCGGGATACAGTACGGATGATTGTAATATCCTCTACCGGAAGGGGGTGCGGCAGTCTGATCGATACCGCCTGCGCTGTTACCGAAGCAGCCCTTCTGGAGTTCTTCAGGGAAGGGAGGGAGAGGCTGTGCATAATAAGGAGTGATAACGGGAGGACTCCCGGCTGGTACAGGAGGACTCTGCTTCAGGCGGAGGAGTCGGGGGGCGGAGTATACCGTGGTGATTCAGAGAGCGACCGCCTGGTGTTGCTGGAGTCAGGAGAGAAGCTGAAGCTGGGCCACAGTTATATTTCTGTAATTGAAGAGGGAATAAAAGCCGGTGACTATGATAAGGTAAGATCGGTCCTGCGGGAGGCCGCCGGAAGGTTTGAAGAACTCTGGTAATCGATCAGGGGAGAGAATATTGATCAGAAAAGCATTCTATACCATGCTGGCGATTTTCATACTTTCCTCCCAGTTTTCCATAGCCATTGAACAGACCACTTTTGGATTGGCCATGGTTCTATGGCTGGCGCTAATTATCATGGGGGGTAAAGAGAAGCCGCGAAGAACGGTACTCGATTTCCCCCTGGCAGCTCTGGTGATCGCTACTATTCTCTCTTCACTCCTGAGCGGCGATCCGGCCGGTTCACTGAGGGCGACCCGTAATTATCTGCTGATCCCGGTTATATATCTGACCGGGTTTTCAATAATGGGCAGGAAGAGAGCCGGCAGAACAGCAATGCTGTTTCTGGGCGCCGCCGCAGCCAGTGCCATTACCGGAATAATATTATTTCTGATGGGTAGCGGTGACGGAGGACTGAAAAGGGCCTCCGGCACCTTCTCCATGCCCCTGACCTACGGCGGTATCATGATGCTGGCCTGTTCGCTCTTTCTGGCCCTTACCCTGAGCAGGGAGGGAAGCGACCGCAGGGGAATTATTCTTCTGGGAGGAGGGACCCTTCTTACTGCCGCCGCTCTGTTTCTGAGCTTTACCCGGAGTTCATGGCTGGGAATGCTCATCTCCGGGCTTATCGCCATGGTTATACTGAAAAGGAAGCTGATAGTGCCGTTCATCCTGCTGCTGGTCCTGTTCACCCTGATTCTGCCCGGTGAATACAGGAGCAGGATAACCAGCATATGGGACCCCGATTACCCCTCCAACAGACAGAGGATCGAACTGATCAGGGGGGGGTGGAGGATATTCCGGGAGAATGTCATACTGGGGGTGGGTCCTGGAGACCTCGCCAGAGAGTACGAGCAGCACATGCCCAGGGGCGCCGAAGTGATACATGGCCATATGCACAATACCTTTCTGCATATAGCTGTTACCAGAGGTATTCTGGGCCTGCTGGCCTTTCTCTGGCTGATACTGGCGGTCTACAGGCTACTCTTCGAAACTCTCAGGTTGGATCTGCCTCCCCCCGAAAAGGGATGGGTGGCAGGTTCTCTGGGGGCATTTACTGGATTTCTGGTCAATGGGCTGTTTGAATGGAATTTTGGCGATGCAGAGGTAATAACGGTGTTATATATAATAATCGGTTCAAATCTGTTGCTGAGGATGACCGGACAGGCGCGGGAAAAAGGCGCATGAATGGAGTTATCCGTTAATAATTTATCTTGATTTCTTCATATTCTTGAGTATATATAACCTTAGGCAGTAAATATTATTAATGCTCTTTTTATACCGATGAGACCTGTCTTATTACAGAATATTCGAGGAGGAGCTATGAGAAAGATATTTATGACAATATCATTGGCTCTGGTAATGATATCTTACGGATTAACGCCGGTATTCAGCGACAGCGGTGTTAATACGTATACCGAGGATTTCACTTCCGACAATTACCTGGACCTTTTAAATAGTACGGCCCGATGGGAGCCGGCACGTGGCGACGTGCGCCTTCCGGCATACCTTATTGAGCGAATTGGAAGCTTTGAAACTCCCGGGAAAGCCTGGGGTGCCGTGGTTGAGGACTTCAGGCTTTACGTTGCGGACGGTTATTCCGGCATTCAGGTTTACGACCTGAGTGACGATCCGGAAAATCCTTTCTACCTGGGTTTCTACGACGCCCCCGGTTCAGTCCAGAATCTTTTCATACAGGGCGATTCCCTATATGTAGCCTGCGGTATGGGAGGTTACAAGATAATTAATAAGGCCCTGCTTTATGCCGGCGTCCCCGATCCGGATGAAAGAAAATCTGCCAGGCCGGACCCCGTCATTATGAACTCCATAATCCCCGGCGGCAGCGGCAATATCTTCGGGGCCCCGCTTATCGAATCGTATACCTTCGACATAGAGGTTGCCAGGGATTCGCTGGCGGTTATCGCTCAGTGGGATTCGGTAAAGATTGTAAAGGTCAAGAGCGACAACATAAATAACCTCTTTGACATAGTTGACGGCAGGGATACCCCCGACGGTGCCATGGAACTGATGGTGGAAGGGAATTACATATACCTGTCCGAGCACAATTTCGGTCTGAGGGTACTGAGCTTCGCCGATATCGACGCGATTCTGGGAGAGTATGAGACTCCCGGCAGAAGCTATGACTTCGACATCCAGGGTGATTATCTGTACCTGGCAGCATCAGAGGCCGGGTTGCATATCCTGGATATCAGCAATCCCGAATCTCCCACCCTGGTAAGTACATTCGATACGGATCTGGATATGGTCGACGCCGATGGGTACGCGGTGGATGTTACCACGGCAGGTGATTACGCATA